>SBFU01000383.1 GCA_006227785.1 Burkholderiales bacterium | reverse complement strand
TGGTCGGGTTGGTGGACGAGGGCAGGAAGTTGGCCTCGCCGACCACGCGGATGATGTCGGGCGCGTGGCCCCCACCCGCGCCTTCGGTGTGGAAGGCGCACAGAGTGCGGCCCTTGGTGGCGGCGATGGTGTCCTCCACGAAGCCCGATTCGTTGAGCGTGTCGGAGTGGATGGCCACCTGGGTGTCGGTTTCCTCGGCCACAGTCAGGCAGTGATCGATGGCGCTGGGGGTGGTGCCCCAGTCTTCATGCAGCTTCAGACCGATGACACCGGCCTCGATCTGCTCGCGCGCCGGATCGAGCCGGCTGGTGTTGCCCTTGCCCAGAAAGCCCAGGTTCATGGGCAGGCCGTCGGCCGCCTGCAGCATGCGCTCGATATGCCAGGGCCCTGGCGTGCAGGTGGTGGCAAAGGTGCCCGTGGCCGGACCGGTGCCGCCGCCGAGCATGGTGGTGATACCTGAGGCCAGGGCTTCGTCCACCTGCTGCGGGCAGATGAAGTGGATGTGGCTGTCGATGCCGCCGGCGGTCACGATGCTGCCTTCGCAGCTGATGATTTCGGTGCCCGCGCCGATGACGATGTCCACACCCGACTGTGTATCCGGGTTGCCGGCCTTGCCGATAGCGACGATGCGGCCGTCCTTGAGGCCGATGTCGGCCTTGACGATGCCCCAGTGGTCGATGATGAGGGCATTGGTCAGCACCGTGTCCACCGCACCCTCGGCGCGCGTTCGCTGCGATTGCGCCATGCCATCGCGGATGGTCTTGCCGCCGCCGAACTTGACCTCTTCACCATAGCCGCCCGCGGCCAGGGTGTAGTCCCGTTCGACTTCGACAATCAGACCGGTGTCGGCCAGGCGCACGCGGTCGCCGACGGTGGGGCCGAACATGTCGGCATAGGCGCGTTTGGGGATGCTGGCCATGTCAGAGCGTTCCTTGCATCAGAGCTTGCCTTGCGTCAGGCCACGGAACCCGAACACGACCCGATCACCTGCGTAGTCCACCAGCTCGACGGTGCGCTGCTGGCCGGGCTCGAAGCGGACGGCGGTGCCGCTGGCAATGTTCAGACGCATGCCGCGCGCTGCGGCGCGGTCGAAGTCGAGTGCGCCGTTGGTCTCGGCAAAGTGGTAGTGCGAACCGACCTGAATGGGCCGGTCCGCGGTGTTGCGGACCACCAGGGTCAGCGTGCGGCGACCGGGATTGAGGTCGCGTTCACCCTCGTCGGTGAGCAGTTCGCCGGGGGTCATGGTGCGCCTCAGAGCTGGGTGAACAGGTAGGCACCCGCCACGCCGACAGCGGTACCCAGTCCGCCGAGGGCGACGTGGCGCCGCTCGGCCAGGAAGCGCTGGATGGACAGGCCGACACCGACACCACCCAGGTGCAGCGCGGCGGTGGTGATGAGGAAGCCGGCGGCGTAGCCGGCAAAGCCGGCGTCCGGTGTTTCCGATCCATGGGCCAGGCCATGCAGTACCGCTGCTGCAGCAATCAGCCCGAGTCCCACCGCAGGGGGCACGGGCTGGCGGGCAGCGATCAGCATCAGGCCGAACAGCACCACCGAAAGCGACACGCCGTGCTCCAGGTAGGGTACGGTCACGCCCAGCATGCCCAGGGTCGCGCTGACGATCAGGGCCAGCAGAAAGGTGGCCGGTCCCTGCCAGGTCTTGCCCGCGGGCAAGGCGGAGACCGACCAGACACCCACCGCCACCATGGCCAGCAGGTGATCAGGACCGAAGGGGTGAATCAGGCCTTCCATGAGGCTTTCGGTGCCGTGGCCGGTGTGGGCCTGGGCGGCGATGGCCGTGGAGGCCAGGGCGGTAGCGATCAGGAATCTGGCGGTCTGCTTCATGGTGACTCTTCGAAGGTGTCAGGAAATCGGGGTGTGGACCGTGACGAGCTTGGTGCCGTCCGGGAACGTGGCTTCCACCTGGATGTCGGGGATCATCTCGGGTACGCCCTCCATCACCTCCTCGCGGGTGAGCACGTTGCGGCCTTCGCTCATGAGCTGGGCCACGGTCTTGCCGTCGCGTGCGCCTTCCATGACGGCGGCGGTGATCAGGGCCACCGCTTCGGGGTGGTTGAGTTTGAGGCCGCGTGCCTTGCGCCGCTCGGCCAGCAGGGCGGCGGTGAAGATGAGCAGCTTGTCTTTTTCCCGGGGCGTCAGTTCCATGGTGCGATGATGCCAGTGCTTTGGCTGTGAGTCAGCAATTAGCGTGCCCCGATGTTCCGGCACCGTCATCGTGGCACGGAAGCTGCACCGGTGCGAAGGTGAACGCGAGTCCGAATCGAACCCCCAACCCGTCTGCGGATGCGCCGGTGGTCCAGGGGCATGGGCAGCCGACCCAGCGCATCATCAAGGTGCGTCGGGACTACAACTCCTGGGTGGCCAGCGAGACCATGGAGGACTATGCGCTGCGCTACACACCGCAGCGTTTTCGCAAGTGGAGCGAGTGGCGGGTGGCCAACACCGCCTTTGGGGCCGCCTCTTTCCTGATCCTGGAGGCGGTGGGCGCGACGCTGCTGGTCCAGTACGGGTTCATCAACGCCTTCTGGGCCATTGTGGCGACCGGCCTGATCATCTTTGCCGCCGGCCTGCCCGTCAGTGTCTACGCGGCCCGTTATGGCGTCGACATGGACTTGCTGACGCGGGGCGCGGGGTTTGGTTATATCGGCTCGACGATCACCTCGCTGATCTACGCTTCGTTCACCTTCATTTTCTTTGCGCTGGAGGCCGCTGTCATGGCCTATGCGCTGGAACTGGCCCTGGACATTCCGCCGGCCTGGGGTTATCTGATCTGTGCCCTGGTGGTCATTCCACTGGTCACGCACGGGGTGTCGGTCATCAGCCGCTTCCAGGTCTGGACCCAGCCGCTGTGGCTGGTGATGATGGTGGTGCCTTTTGTGGCGGTGTGGTGGCACGCACCACAGGTATTCACCGATGTGGTGCGTTACGGGGGCGAATCTGGTGCGGGTGCTGTCTTTGATTGGCACCTGTTTGGTGCGGCGCTCACGGTGGGCATCGCTCTGATCACCCAGATGGGCGAGCAGGCCGACTACCTGCGCTTCATGCCCGAGCGCCAGCCGGGACATGCGTTGCGGTGGTGGGCCGGTGTGCTGGCCGGCGGACCCGGCTGGGTGGTCATCGGCGTGGTGAAGATGCTGGGGGGCGTTGTGCTGGCCTACCTGGCCATCAGCCACATGGTGCCACCCGAGCGGGCGGTGGATCCGAACCAGATGTACCTGGCGGCCTATGAGTTCGTGTTCCCGGCCTATGGCTGGGCGGTTGCGGCCACCGCGCTGTTCGTGGTGGTCTCGCAGATGAAGATCAATGTCACCAATGCCTATGCGGGTTCGCTGGCCTGGAGCAACTTCTTCTCGCGGTTGACCCACAGCCACCCGGGCCGTGTGGTCTGGGTGGTGTTCAACACCCTAATTGCCTTCATGCTGATGGAGATGAGCGTGTTCCAGGCGCTGGGCGAGGTGCTGGGCCTCTACAGCAACATCGCCATCGCCTGGATCATGGCGGTGGTGGCCGACCTGGTGATCAACAAGCCCATGGGCTGGTCGCCGCCCGGCATCGAGTTCAAGCGCGCCTACCTGTACGACATCAACCCGGTCGGGGTGGGGGCCATGATGCTGGCGTCGGCGCTGGCCATTGCCGCCCACCTGGGCCTGATGGGGGACGCCGCACAGGCGTTCTCGGCGGTCATTGCCATGGTGACCGCCCTGGTGACCGCGCCCCTGATTGCCTGGGCCACCCGGGGCCGTTATTACCTGGCCCGGTCAGCCCACTCCGGCGCACAGCGCGGAACCGGCTTCGCCGGGCCGCTGATGGCGCCCCCCTTTCAGGCGGGTGACGCCGACGGCGGCGCAGGCGGGGCCTGCAAGTGCGTGATCTGCGAGCGGACGTACGAGGGGCCGGACATGGCCCATTGCCCGGCTTACCAGGGGCCGATCTGCTCGCTGTGCTGCACGCTGGACGCCCGCTGCGGCGACCTGTGCAAGCCGCATGCGCGCCTGTCGGTGCAATGGCAGGGGGCCTTGCGCAACCTGCTGCCACGGCGCATGTGGCCGTACCTGGAGGCCGGGCTGGCGCACTACCTGCTGATCATGCTGGTCATGGCGCCGGTGCTGGCGGCGGTGCTGGCGCTGCTCTACCGCCAGCAGGTTCAGGGTCTGGACCAGGGATTGCCGGCGGTGGCCGACCCGAGTCTGCTGGACGCGGCGCTGCGCTCGGGCTTCATGCAGGTCTATGCGGTGCTGCTGCTGATCGCGGCCACGGTGGCCTGGTGGATGGTGCTGGCGCACAAGAGCCGGGAGGTGGCCCAGGAAGAATCCAACCGCCAGACGCTGTTGCTGATGCAGGAGATCGAGTCGCACCAGCGCACCGACGAGGCGCTGCAGCAGGCGCGGCGTGCGGCCGAAGCGGCCAACCAGGCCAAGACGCGCTACATCAGCACCATCAGCCACGAATTGCGCACCCCACTCAACAGCATCCTGGGCTACGCCCAACTCCTGCAGGAAGACACCGATCAGGCGCCCCACCGGGCGCAGGCGATCCAGGTGATCAACCGCGGGGGTGAGCACCTGCTGTCGCTGATCGAAGGGACGCTGGACATTGCCCGCATCGAGTCCGGGCGCATGGCGCTGGACGTACGTCCCATGGCCTTTTCCGACACCCTGCGCGAGGTGGCCCGTCTGTTCGAGCTCCAAGCGGCGGCCAAGGGCCTTCGCTTCGAGTTCCGCTGTGCGACACGCCTGCCGGCCACCGTGCGGGCCGACGAGAAGCGCTTGCGTCAGATCCTGATCAACCTGCTGGGCAATGCGGTGAAGTTCACCCGCGAGGGCTCGGTCTGCCTGCAAGCCGCTTATGCCCGTGAGATGGCCCAGTTCGAGGTCCGCGACAGCGGGCCGGGCATGACGCCATCTGAACTCGACCGGGTGTTCGAACCGTTCGAGCGCGCCGGTGACGGAGGCAGCGCAGGGGCGGTTCCAGGCAGTCCGGGAACGGGCCTGGGACTGACCATTGCCCGCATGCTGACCGACCTCATGGGCGGCGAGATGACCGTACACAGCACCCCGGGTCAGGGAACGGTATTCAAGGTCCGGCTGTTTCTGCCCGAATGGCATGGTGCCGTGCCGACCGTCGAGGTGGGCGAGCGCACCCCCACTGGTTACCGCGGTCGCCGGCGCCGGGTGCTGGTGGTGGACAACGAAGAGGCCGACCGGGAGCTGCTGGCGCACTGGCTGCAGCCGCTGGGATTCGAGGTCACGCTGGCCACCAGCGGACACGATGCCCTGGCCCTGCTTGAAGCGACCGGACTGGGTGATGCGGGCGCACCCGACGCCATCTTCATGGACCTGGCCATGCCCGGTATCGATGGCTGGGAGACCATTCGCCGGCTGCGGCGCATGGGCTGGCACCATGTCCCGGTGGCGGTGGTTTCGGCCAACGCCTTCGACCGGGGCCTGCAGGCCGAACTGGATGGTGAGGCCGAGGCGCCACCCCAGGACTTCTTCGTCAAGCCGGTGCGCCGCAGCGATCTGCTGGCCTGGCTGGGACACAAGCTCGAACTTGACTGGATTCAGGATGAATCGGCGCCTGCAAAGCCTCCGGCGGCCCCGACCAGCGCGGCAGCGCCCATCTCGTGCGATGAACTGGCTCCCTTGCTGGAGCGGGTGCGGCTGGGCTACCCCCGCGGCATTGTGGAATGGCTGGACGCCTGGGCGTTGCAGCGGCCGGAACATGGCGAGCTGGCGCACGCGCTCAAGCAGTTGGCCCGGGAGTTCCGCTTCGAGGCCATCGAGCAGCGCCTGCAAGACCTGTGCGTGACCCACACCGATCCACCCGGACCATGAACCCGTTGCCCGCCCCGCCCCCGGCCGATGCCCTGGCCCGCCCCGCCGCCGACGCGGTGGTGGTGCTGATCGTCGATGACGTGCCCGACAACGTGGCGCCGCTGCACGACGCCCTGGACGCTGCCGGCTACACCGTGCTGGTGGCGCTGGACGGCGAGAGCGCCCTGCGCCGGGCCCGGCAGGCACGCCCCGATGTGATCCTGCTCGATGCCGTGATGCCCGGCATCGACGGTTTCGAGGTGGCGCGCAGCCTGAAGGCCGATGCAGCGACAGCGGCCATTCCCATCATCTTCATGACCGGCCTGACCGAAACCGAGCACCTGGTGGCGGCGCTGGATGCCGGGGGCACCGACTATGTGACCAAGCCGATCAAGCCGCGTGAAGTGATCGCCCGCATGGGGGTACACCTGCGCAGCGCACGCCATGCGCGTGACGGTGCGGTGGAGCGTGAGCAGGCCCGCAATGCACTGGACGCCTTCGGCTACGCCACCATCACCGTGCGTGAACGCGATGGCCGGCTGATGTGGCAGACGCCACTGGCGCGCGAGCTGCTGCAGCGTTACTGCGGCACGCAGGCACCCGCCACGCCGGAGCCGGTGCTGCAGTGGCTGCGGCGCCACCTGCCCGACCTGCAGCAGACCGGCCGGCCGGCGCAGGAGCCGCCGCGGCTGACGCTGGAGAACGGGCCGCGGCGCCTGACCTTCCGCCTGCACCTGCAGGTGGGCGACCCCGAGGACGCCAGCCCCAACGGCGAGGGCGGCGACTGGCTGATCGTGATGCAGGAAACCTCGGACGCCAGCGTGCTCGAAGCCCTGGCGCAGACCTTCGGCCTGACAGCGCGCGAGGCCGAGGTGTTGTACTGGGTGGCCAAGGGCAAGATCAATCGAGACATCGGCGACATCCTCGGCGCCAGCCCGGCCACGGTGAAGAAACACCTGGAGCGCATCCACGCCAAGATGGGGGTGGAGACGCGCAC
>SBFU01000354.1 GCA_006227785.1 Burkholderiales bacterium | reverse complement strand
TGGGCGACGTGGTCGTCACCCAAGCTCAGGGAAAAGCAGGTCGGTGTGGTCATCGGGGCTCCTGTCACGTGCGGTGCGGGGGGGTGCGGTCGGGTTGTCACTGTAGCGGCCGCCGGGCAGGCCCTCTGTCCCGGGCTTGACGAGCTTGCCCACACGCACCCCCAGCAACCGGAAGCGACGGCTGAGATCGACCCGCTTGAGGCATTGCCCGGCATGGCGGCGGATGACCGCCGCGTCGGCCGTCGCCTCGTCGATGGTCAGGTCGCGCGTGACCTTCTCGAAGTTGTCGTAGGTGATCTTGATGCCGATGGTGCGGCCGGCGTAGCCTTTGCGCTGCAGGTCGGCCGAGACCTGCTCGCACAGCCGGGTGAAGATGGCACCGAGCTCGGCCCGGTCTCGCGCCGCATGCAGGTCGCGTTCGAAGGTGGTTTCGCGGCTCATGCTGACCGGCTCGCTCTCGGTCTCCACCGGTCGGTCGTCCCGTCCCCAGGCGGCGTCGTGCAGCCAGGCGCCGTAGCTCTTGCCGAAATGCTCGATCAGCCAGCCCGGCTCTCGGGCCGCCAGGTCGCCGATGGTCCGTATGCCATGGCTGGCGAGCTTGGCGTCCGCTTTCGGGCCGATACCGTTGACCTTGCGGCAGGGCAGGGGCCAGATCAGGGTCTGCAGGTCCTCGTGGTGGACGATGCTGATGCCATTGGGTTTGTTGAACTCGCTGGCCATCTTGGCAATCAGCTTGTTCGGGGCCACGCCGATCGAGCAGGTCAGGCCGGTGGCCTGGAAGATGGATTTCTGGATCAGGCGCGCCAGCACCCGGCCGCCCTCGCGCTGTCCCCCGGGCACGTCGGTGAAATCGATGTAGACCTCGTCCACGCCACGGTCCTGCATGACCGGTGCGATTTCCTGGATGGTGCTCTTGAACAGGCGCGAGAGACGCTTGACTTCGTCAAAGTCGACCGGCAGCAGGATGGCGTCCGGACACAGTCGGGCGGCCTTCATCAAACCCATGGCCGAGCCGACGCCGAACTGCCGGGCCGCGTAGGTGGCGGTGGTGGCCACGCCGCGGCCCACATAGTCCTTCAGCCGCGGGAAGAAGTCGACCGGTACCCGGTCCAGTGCGTCGGGCCCCCAGTCGCGCTCCGGGTAGGCCTGGCGCAGGCGCTCGAACATCTCTGCCTCGCGCCGGCGACCGCCACCGATCACCAGCGGCAGACCCTTGAGCTGCGGGTAGCGCAACAGCTCGACCGACGCGAAAAAAGCGTCCATGTCGAGGTGGGCAATGCGGCGGGCTGGGGCCGGCGGGGGGCTCATGCTGCAAGCATAGCGGGAGTGACCGTCGATGGCCTGTCCTACACTGATGGACTGTCAAAGGAGGTGCCATGTCCAGTATGAATCGGCTGGTTGTCGGGTTGGTGGTGGGTTTCAGCATCGCCGCTTCAGGCTTCTTTGTGGGGACCGGGCTGGAGCGGTTCCGGTTGGCCGACCGGTCGGTGACGGTCAAGGGGTTGGCCGAGCAGGTGGTCGATAGCGACTACGCGGTCTGGGTGCTGGGTTTCCGGCGGGCTGGGGCCGAGTTCGGGGTGGTGCAGCAGGCGCTGGCAGCCGACCGTGAGCGGGTGCTGGCCTTTCTGCGCGAGCGCGGTTTTTCTGACGACGAACTGGAGATCCGGCCCCTGCAGGTGCAGGACCTGTATGCCCGCGAATACGGACAGGGCGGCCAGCCGCTGCGTTTCAACGGAACCGGACAGGTGCTGGTCAAGAGCGCCCGGGTGGCCGAGGTCGAGACGGCGGCCCTGGCGGTTGACCCGCTGATCCAGGCCGGCGTGCAGCTGGGTGGTGCTGATGAAGGGCAGGGAGGGCCGCGCTACCAGTTGCGCGGGTTCAATGACCTGAAGGGGCCCTTGTTGGCCGAGGCCACGCGCAACGCACGCGAGCAGGCCGACAAGTTCGCGGCCGAGGCGGGCGCCAGGCTGGGGCCTTTGCGCAGCGCCAACCAGGGCGTGATCCGCATCACCGGCGACGACGGCAACGATTTCGACGATGGCCGATCACGCAGCAAGCGGCTGCGCGTGGTCAGCACTTTTGCGTACGAGCTGCGTTAGCCTTCGGCCGGTGGGGCCGGTGGGGCCGGCTGTGCGGGTGGGATCGTGGCAGGCGGAGGCGCACTGGCCGTCGACATGACGTCCGAAGGACGGTCGCTGCGCGAGGGCAGGGGCAGGTGCTGCACCACCTTGCGCGGGTCGTCGGCACTGCGGTCCAGTGCCCGCGCCAGGCGGGCCAGCAGCCGGTTCTCGTCGATCGGCGTGTCGTTGGCCATGTCGATGACGCCATCGGGCGGCATCGCCGTGACCACCCGCAGCTTCAGGCTCACCAGCGGTCCGATCATCGGCACGGTCTCCAGCCCCTTGGCCACCACATGCTGGGCCAGCCGACGGATGTCTTCGGTCTGCTGCGGCCCTTCAACCAGCATGGCAAAACGTGTGTCGTCCAGACGGCTGACGGTGTCGAGGTCGCGCACCACTTCCGACAGCCGGGCGGCTGCAACGACCATCGCCTTGTCGGCGGCCTCACGGCCGAACTCGGACTTGATGTCGGCATGGTTGCCCAGCTCGACCAGCAACAGCCCCACCTGATGGCGGCTCCGGCGGGCGCGACCCAGGGCATCTCGCAGACGCAGCGTCAGCACGGGCAGCAAGGCCAGACCGGTCAGCGGGTCGGTGCTTTCCAGCGCACGCAGGCGGGCGCGGTGCTCGCTGAAGTCCTTGGCCCGGCGGTGCAGGATGTAGAGCAGCAGCGGAATCTCGATCGCTGAGCCGATCATGACCGCGTACTGGGTGGCCCAGCTGTCCGGCAGCACGCCGGCACTGCGCAGGGCCGGGAACGGATAACCCAGGTGTACCGGCAGGAAACCCAGGAACAGCCAGCCGGCGTACGCCTGTCCGTGGCGCCAGGCCCACAGGCACAGGCCGATGCTCAGCAGCACCGACAACAGTCCATAGAGGTTGAGCAGCGCAAACGCCAGGCTGTTGTACAGCGTGAAGTACACCAGCGGGAAGAGCAGGCCGATCACGCACCAGACGAGGACCATCCGGTCGATCCGCACGCTGTAGCGTGACAGGGCGCAGACTTCGCGCACGAACCAGATGCCCGAGGCGGTCAGCCACAGCATGAACAGGGCCGGCGCCATGTCGTTCCAGCGGGGGCTCTGATCCCAGAAGAACAGGCCGCCGATGCCGGTGAAGGCGGTCTGGAAGCCCAGCATGCAGGCCACATAGGCGCAGTAGGCGATGAAAGCGCGGTCACGGTACAGGCGCCAGTGGACCGCGCCCAGGAACAGAACCAGCAGGCCGAAGCCGAGGTAGGCACCAATCGCCAGGAAGCTCCAGTAGCGCTTGGCCTGCAGCTCGCGCTCTTCCAGCAACTGCAACCGCGGGCTGGTGGGTGCGGGCGCGTTGCTCAGCCGCAGCCAGACCTGTGCGTCGGCCCCGGGAGCGATGTCGAACACGGGGGTCTGGTCCGGATGGCTCCACTGCGCCACCGGCAGGTGGTCGCCGGCCAGCTGCTCCCGCCAGCTGCCATCGGGCTGGCGCTGGTAGAGCGTGGCGGTGTTGACAAAGGCCGACGCACTCAGGGCCAGGTACCAGCGTTGCCCTTCGGGCAACGTGGGCAGCATGGGCCGGATCCACAAGGCCTTGCCCGCCAGGTTGAACCCCTGGTAGCGGTCCATCGTGGCCAGTTCAACGTCCGGCAGGCCAGCCACCTCATCGATGCTGGCCGCGCCGGTGGGGTCGACCCAGAAGCGGCTGCCCAGCGTGATGTCGGCGGGCTCCGATGCGGGCGTCTCCGCGCGCAGCGGCCAGACGCAGGCGACCAGCAGCAAAAGCAAGCAGAGCATCCGCCACCATCCGCGAAGGTGCGGCATGCGCCAAGGGTGGGTGCCGGTCTGTGGCCGGCGGGGCGACATCAGGTTCATGCTCGCCCCTCTTGTGCTGAGCGGTGGGTCAGCCAGTGGCCGGAGGTGGTCAGGCGGTCTTCCAGGCGGTTGATCCATCCGGGTGCCTGGGTGTCGGTGTGCCAGTCTCTCACGGTGCCGTGCATCTGGTTCAGCAGGCCCTCGGGCAGGGCCAGGGGGCGGGTCTGGTCGAGGAGGAAACGCGTCAGCATGTGGTAGCCGATGACCCTGGTGACCATGCGGGTGATGGAGAAGCCTGGCGAAAACCACCGGCCCAGGCGGTCGATGCCGCCCGTGATGGCCATTGCCACGGCAAACAGGGCGCGTGTGGCCAGTCCGGCCTGTGGGCCGACCCCGATGCGCCGGGCCGCCTCCCGTCCAAGCAGCCGTTCGATCATCGGCACCGGCAGGTGGCGCACCACAGGAATGGCGATGCTGCGTGAGAGGGCGCCCACCAGGGCCGATCCCAGCGCCGGCCTCGGATCGCTGGCACCGGCCAGGTCGACCTGGAAACGGCCCAGCCGTTCGAGCAGCTGCAGGGCCGTGTCCATGTCGTGGGCCATGAGGCCATCGTCGACACCCAGCACATGACCGACCACATTCCAGGCGTGCAGGTAGGCCTGTTCCTCCCTCCGGCTCAGGCCCAGTCCGAGCGTGCGCAGGGCGCGCAGGAACACGCAATGGAAGGTCAGCAGGGTGAAGGCCAGTTCGAGCTGGCTGCAGGGCGCGCCCAGCCGTGCGCTGTCCCAGGCATGGCGGCACCAGGCGCGGTGGCGCTCGTCCTTCAGGGCGTCGGCTTCGTCGGCCTGCCGGTGCACGATCAGATGCCGGATCGTTGCGTGGATCAGGCGCACCTTGAGCACCTGGGCCACGCCACCGCCGTCGGCGCTGCCCAGGCCGCCCTTCATCATGACCGGGAAGATCATGGCGGCGGTCTGGCGAATGCGGTGTTCGGTGTGCTGTTCGAGCTGTCCGGACAGGTGCAGCACCTCGGCCAGCTGCGGCATCTGGTAGCAGGCGGGCAGGCTGGCGCAGAACAGCAAGGCACAGGAGAGCGGTCCATGCGCCATGAAGACCGATTCGGCCGCCTCCATCAGCTGCGGGTCGGCCCAATCGGGCAGGGCGCGCCCCGCCTCCACGTACCGGGCCACGGCGGCCACCACCTCGGCGTCGATGCCATCGCGGTTCCAGCGCGCCGGGTCGAGATCGCGGTTGGCCTGCCAGCTTGTCATCAGCCGGCTGGCCTGCGACAGGCGCAGCAGGGCGTGTTCCAGCGGCCGTTCGCCCATGAGGGCGTCGACGGTGGTGTCGGCCAGCGGGTCGGCCTGCCGGGCCGCGAGCCGCAGGTCCTGAGCCATGCCGTTCATGGCCGGACCGCCCCCAAGGTCTGGCGCCAGTGGGTCCAGGCGGTCCAGGCCACCAGCAGGGGAATGCCCATGGCAAAGAAGGCAACCACCTTGAGCGCCAGCGTGGCGCCCCAGATCATCTGGAACACCATGGCACTGGTGTAGATGGCCAACAGCAGCGCGACGGCGCTCTCGGAACGCCCATCGACGCTGATCGGATGGAGAAGGCGGACGGACATACGGTCAAACACCAGTGTGATGAGAAAGGAAACGATCATCCATCCGACGAAACCCTCGACCGTCTCGCCGAACCAGCCGCCATCGGGCTTTTCCATCACCCAGGCCTTGAGAACATCAACAAAGTAGGGGTCAGCGCCGAGGTCGAAGGCGGTGACCAGCATGGCGGCCAGCAGGGCGGTGAGCAGGCTGGCGGCCCATCCGGCGCCTGGCGCCGGCGGTCGCCGCCACAGCAGCAGGTGGGCCATGACCCAGCCCACCATGGTCAAGGCAAACCACATCAGCGGGATCACCACCGGCACATCGACCAGCCTCGGACCCAGCACGTCGGTGTAGGTGTAACGACCGAACAGCCAGCCATAGGAGGTGCCCAGTTGCTCGGCCAGCCAGCCGGTGGCGACGGCCAGTGGCACGCAGACCATCAGCCAGCGTCCGGTCATCAGGCGGCTCGCAGCCAGCGCCGCCATGCCGAACAGCACCACCGATGCCACCACCAGGGCCACGGACACCAGCGCATGGTGGGCCAGGGTCCAGGCTGTCAAGGCCAGCGCCGAGGACGCGCCAAGCCAGAGGGCCGGGCGGGCAAAAACAGGTCGGGTCAACCGCGGTCTCCCTAGTGGACGCGGCCTGCTGCGCCGGTGGTACCGGCACTGAAGGCGCTGTGAACTCCCTGATGCAGGCGGTCAGCTGACTCCACCCGGCCCGACATTTTAGGTGGCATCGGCAGACGGCCCACCCCACAGCCGGTCTGGCCCTGAGCACCAGCCGTCGGGGGACACGGCGCTCAGATCGACTTGACGATCCACCAGCCCCTGAAAAGCCAGGGCAGGCTGGGACCCGCACCGGCCGGCACACCGCCCTTGTTCTCGGCACTGACGCCGATTTCGGTCATGCCCTGGAGGTCGGCTTCGGTGACCGGCAGTTGCAGGGTCTGGTACTTGCTGCCAATGACGCCCAGCGAGCGCGGTGCCTGCTCACCCGCCATGGCCCACACCTGCATGCTGTCCTCACGGCCTTCGCGCACCTCGTTGAGACGCTGAACCAGCAGCACACCTTCCTTCGGGTTGTGGGTCACCAGCATGGCGGGCCTTTGCTCGGCGTCCAGCAGCACCGCCACATGGCGCACCTGGGGCACATCGATCAGGCGGGCCTGCAGGTGGCTGATCTGGGCCTGCAACTGGGTCGTCATGCTGGTCGCGGCGGCCCAGGCCAGCAGCAGCACGATCAGCAGGAAGATGGCCAGCGCGCGCCACCAGCCGGAGACGCCACGGCCTGAACGGGAACTTTCGGAGGTGTCTGGGTTCATGTCGGCAGCAGTCACGGATGCAAT
>SBFU01000273.1 GCA_006227785.1 Burkholderiales bacterium | reverse complement strand
GCAGGTGGCCGAGGTCCTGCCTGCACCCGAACTGCCTTTCCTCAACCGGGTCCGCTACTCCTTGCCCGCCCAGGGGGCCAGGGTGGGCATGCTGATCGCGCTGGACGCACCGGCCGCCCGCGTCGCAGACCTGATCGCCGCCATGTGGCGGTCGCGTGGCCAGGTCGATCTGGAGTTCGTCGTGTGCATGTCCGGGCACGCCACAACCGAGCAGCTGCTCTCCGGCCTGCCGCCCGAGGCACAGGTCCGGATCGAGCTGATCCATGCCCAGCCGGGTCTGCCGGTCTGTGAACGCGTCAATGCCGCCCTGCCCCTGGTCCAGGCCCATTTTGTCGGCATCTGCACCGTCCTGTTCGACCGTTTCAGCGACGCCTGGCTGGAAGAGCTGGTGCGGCTGGCCGCGCAGGAACGCGTGGGTTTTGTGGCCCCCCGTGTGCACAACGCCAGAGGGCACATGGACCACGGTGGCATCCTGTTCACCGACGAGGGGCGTGCCGTCTACCTGCACAAGACCAAGCCGCGCAATTCGCATGGCTACGCGGGCCGCGGCGCTCTGCAGCAGTCCTTCCGCGCCTTGTCGGCCGCCTTGCTGCTGGTCCGGCGGCCGGTGTTGGCCGACCTGGGCCCGCTCACACCCGATTTCCCTGGCGGCCTGAGCCTGGTCGACAAGTGTCTTGAACTCGATCGCCGAGGCCTGAGCAACGTCTGGCTGCCCTACGTTGACCTCGAGTTCGACGACCCGGTGTATTCGGGCCGCGTCAACCTGCTGAGCGAGCTGGGCTGGTTCGGTGCCCGGAGACGGCAATGGAACACCAAATGGGGCGCTCTGCTGCCCGACCCGGCCTACAACCCGAACCTGTCCCGATCCGGCGACTTCTCGCTGAATTGGAAGGACTGAGTCCGGGCCATGCGCGCTGCCGTCGATTCGCCCAGCATGGCCTGTGCCATCGTGGTCACCTTCCATCCGGACCTGCCCGAGCTGACCCGGCTGCTGGAGCAACTGGACCGCAACGGCTGCGATTTCCTGGTGGTCGACAACGCGTCCGCCAACGCGGCCGCCATCAAAGAGGCGGCTGAGCGGCACACGCACCTCAAGGCCGTGCTGGCACTCGAGAACAACATCGGCCAGGCCGCGGCACTGAACGCGGGTCTGTCACGCGCCGAGGAGTTGGGCTACCCAATGGCCTTTCTGTTCGACCAGGACAGCGGCATCGATGACGATTTCTGCGAACAGATGCTGGCGGCGTGGCAGGAGGCTGCGACCCGCTCAGACCGGCCGGTGGCGGCCATCGGACCCCGTCTGGTCGTACCCGAGACCGGCAGACGCATCCCCTTCCGAACCTTCGACACCGCGTTTGACCGGCGCGAGCGTACGCTGCCCGGGAGCTCCGGGCTGATCCGGACAGGTTTTCTCATCACCTCGGGCTGCCTGGTGTCGATGTCCGCGCTGAAGGCCGTCGGCCCGATGCGCGAGGACTATTTCATCGACAACGTCGACCTGGAATGGTGCTTCCGGGCGCTGAACCGGGGTTTCCTGCTCTATGGGACCGACCAGGCCCGGCTGCACCACCGCATCGGGCTCGCCAGTGACCGCCTCCTGGTGCGCAAGGGACTGGTGGTGGAACACAGCGCCCTGCGCTATTACTACTCCACACGCAACCGGCTGCACCTGCACCGGCAGGCCTACGCGCCCCACGGCTGGGTGCTCAAGGACCGTATCCGCTTTTTCCTCAAGACCCTCTACCTGCTGGCCACCTCGGATCAGCGTCGTGATTACTGGGCCAGCCTGCAACGGGGCATTCGCGACGCCCGCCAGCTGCCATGAGCCTGTGTCTGTCCATCGTGTCCCACCGTCAGGCCCATCTGGCCAAGCAGCTGCTGGCCGACCTGAACCATTGCCAGACACCCGAGCGGCTGGTGCTGACATGCAACACGCCTGAACGTGAACCTCTGGCTCTGCCCTCGGGCGGCCAGCGCATCGACAACACGGCACCTCTGGGCTTCGCCGGTAACCACAACCAGGCCTTCCGCCATTGCCGGGAGGACTTTTTTTGTGTGCTCAACGCCGATCTCCGGCTGCCCGGCGACCCCTTCCCTCAATTGCTGGCCCGCATGGACGACCCGAAGGTGGGTGTGGTGGCCCCCATGGTGCTCAGTCCCGCCGGCGCGGTCGAAGACAACGCCCGGCAATTTCCCACGGTCGGCTCGCTGTTGCGCAAGGCCGCCGGCGGGCCGGATGGCCGGTATGCCGTTCAGCCCTCACCGCACGCTCCGGCGGTCGAAGTGGACTGGGTGGCGGGCATGTTCCTGCTGTTCAGGGCCGAAGCATTTCGTGATGTGGGAGGGTTTGATGATAAATTCTTCCTTTACTACGAAGATGTGGATATCTGCGCCCGTCTGTGGAAAGCCGGCTGGAAAGTGCTGTTGAGTCCCGACATCACCGTCGTCCATGATGCGCAGCGTGCCAGTCGGCGCGATCCCCAGTACATGGCGTGGCACGCTTCCAGCATGACGCGCTATTTCTTCAAGCACCTCGGACGCCTGCCCCGGCCCCCCAGCCAACCGGCCAGCCGGGCCGGGCGCTGACCCACGTTGTCAGGAGTGCCGTGCCACGTGTGCGGAGTCCGTGGCCTGCACGCATGCAACACCTTCTCTAGGAGACCTTGATGATTCTCGTGACCGGAGCCGCAGGCTTCATCGGCGCCAATTTCGTGCTTGACTGGCTGGCCCAGTCCGATGAGCCGGTCGTCAACCTGGACAAGCTGACCTATGCCGGCAACCTGCAGAGCCTGGCCAGCCTGCAGGGTGACCCCCGCCACCAGTTCGTGCACGGCGACATTGGCGACCGCACCCTGATTGACCGCCTCCTGTCCGAACACCAGCCACGTGCCATCGTCAACTTTGCGGCTGAAAGCCACGTGGACCGCTCCATCCATGGCCCGGAAGACTTCATCCAGACCAACGTGGTCGGCACCTTCCACCTGCTGGAGTCGGTACGCGCCTACTGGAGCGGCCTTGACGAGACGGCCAAGGCCGCCTTCCGCTTCCTGCACGTATCGACCGACGAGGTCTACGGAACCCTTGGCGCCACCGATCCGGCATTCACCGAAAACAATCCCTACGAACCGAACAGCCCCTACTCGGCCAGCAAGGCGGCCAGCGATCACCTGGTGCGCGCCTACCACCACACCTACGGCCTGCCGGTGCTGACGACCAATTGCAGCAACAACTACGGCCCCTACCACTTCCCGGAAAAACTCATCCCGCTGATGATCGTCAACGCACTGGCCGGCAAGCCCCTGCCGGTGTACGGCGACGGCATGCAGATTCGCGACTGGCTGTTCGTCAAGGACCATTGCAGTGCCATCCGTCGGGTGCTGGAGGCCGGTACGCCGGGTGAAACCTACAACGTCGGTGGCTGGAACGAAAAGCCCAACATCGAGATCGTCAGGACGGTGTGCGCATTGCTCGACGAGATGTCGCCTCGCGCCGACGGCAAGGGCTACGCCGAGCAGGTCACCTACGTGAAGGACCGCCCGGGGCACGACCGTCGCTATGCCATCGACGCCACCAAGATTCACCGCGAGCTGGGCTGGAAGCCTGCGGAGACCTTCGAGACCGGCATCCGCAAGACGGTGCGCTGGTACCTGGACAACCAGGCGTGGGTGCAACAGGTGCAAAGCGGCGAATACCGGCAGTGGATCGACCAGCAGTACGGGACCAAGGCATGAGCCTGAACCGCATTCTGCTGACCGGCAAGAATGGCCAGGTCGGCTTCGAACTGCAACGTGCGCTGGCACCGCTGGGCGAGGTGGTGGCCGTCGGCACGGCCGACTGCGACCTGGCAGACGCGGATGCCGTGCGCGCCCTGGTGCAGCGCGTACGACCACAGCTGATCGTCAATCCGGCTGCCTACACCGCTGTCGACAAGGCCGAGAGCGACATAGACCTGGCGCACGCCGTCAACGCCATCGCACCCGGCGTGCTGGGTGAAGAGGCCGCCAAACTGGGCGCAGCCGTCATCCACTTCTCCACCGACTACGTTTACGAAGGCAACAAGGACGGGCGTTACGTCGAGACCGACGCGACCGAACCGTGCTCCGTCTACGGCCGCACCAAACTGGAAGGAGAGCGAGCCTTGCAGGCTGCCACGCCAGACCACGTGGTGTTCAGGACCAGCTGGGTCGTCGGGGCCCATGGCAACAACTTTGCCAAGACCATGCTGCGCCTGGCGGCCGATCGGGAGGAGTTGTCGGTGGTGGCCGACCAGTTTGGCGCGCCCACCTCGGCAGCGCTGATTGCCGACGTGACCACCCATGTGGCGCGGCAACTGCTGCGCGAGGGCAAGAACGGTTTCCCGTTCGGCACCTACCACCTGGCCGCGGACGGCGAAACCAGTTGGCATGCGTACGCCCAGTTCGTGATCGGTGAAGCGATCCGCATGGGTCAGCCCCTGCAAGCCAGTCCGCAAAGCGTGCTCCCGATCCCGGCTTCGGCCTATCCCACGCCGGCTGTGCGACCGCAGAACTCGCGACTGGACACGACCCGCCTGCGACAGGCCTTCGGCCTGCACCTGCCGCATTGGCAGGACGGTGTTCGCCATATCCTTCAGCAAATTCTCTGACCTTCAGGACCAAGGCCCCACGATGGCACGCAAAGGCATCATCCTCGCCGGCGGCTCCGGCACCCGTCTCTACCCCGTGACCCAGGCCGTGAGCAAGCAGCTCATGCCGGTGTACGACAAGCCCATGATCTACTACCCGCTGAGCACGCTGATGCTGGCGGGCATCCGGGACATCCTGGTGATTTCCACGCCGATGGACACACCTCGGTTCTCGGAGCTGCTGGGCGATGGCAGCCAGTGGGGCCTGAACATCCAGTACGCGGTGCAGCCCAGCCCGGACGGCCTGGCTCAGGCTTTCATCATTGGCGAGGACTTCATCGGCAACGACCCCTCGTCGCTGGTGTTGGGCGACAACATCTTCTATGGCCACGACTTTGCCGAACTGCTGCGTCGTGCCAATGAACGTGAAACCGGTGCGACGGTGTTTGCCTACCACGTGCACGACCCCGAGCGCTATGGCGTGGCCGAGTTCGACAGCCAGGGCCGGGTGCTGAGCCTGGAGGAAAAACCCGCCCAGCCGAAGAGCAATTTCGCGGTGACCGGGCTCTACTTCTACGACAGCCAGGTGGTCCAGCTGGCCAAGAACCTCAAGCCCTCACCGCGTGGCGAGCTGGAGATCACCGACCTCAACCGCCTGTACCTGATCCAGAACCAGCTCCACGTGGAACTGATGGGACGGGGCTACGCCTGGCTGGACACGGGTACCCACGACAGCCTGCTGGAGGCGGGCCAGTTCATTGCGACGCTGGAAAAACGCCAGGGACTCAAGGTCGCGTGCCCTGAAGAAATCGCTTACCGCTACCGCTGGATCAGCGCAGAACAGCTGGCCGCCCTGGCCAAGCCTCTGGCCAAGAACGGCTATGGCCAGTACCTGCAGCAAATCCTCAAGGAAACCCTCATCTGATTGCGTCCAGTAACATGAAAGCCACGCCCCAAGCCATTCCCGAGGTCATCCTGTTCGAACCCAAGGTGTTCGGTGACGACCGCGGTTTCTTTTTCGAGAGCTTCAACCACGCCCGTTTTGAGGAAGCCGTTGGCAAGCCTGTGAAGTTTGTGCAGGACAACCACTCCCGATCGGTCAAGGGCGTGCTGCGCGGCCTGCATTACCAGGTGCAGCAAGCCCAGGGCAAGCTGGTGCGCGTGGTCCAGGGTGCCGTGTTCGACGTCGCCGTGGACATCCGCAAGTCCTCGCCCACCTTCGGCAAATGGGTCGGCGCCCTGCTGACCGCCGAGAACAAGCACCAGTTCTGGGTACCTGAGGGCTTTGCCCACGGTTTCGTCGTGCTCAGCGACACGGCCGAGTTCCTGTACAAGACCACCGACTACTACGCGCCGGCCCACGAGCGCAGCATCCTCTGGAACGACCCCGACCTGGGGATCGACTGGACCACGGACGTTGCACCGATTCTTTCGGCCAAGGACCAGGCGGCCAAACCCTTGTGCCAGGCTGAGGTCTTTGAATGAATCCTCACCAGGGTCGCAGCGTGACGCCGCTGGCCCTGTTCACCTCGCTCTGGCAGCATCGAGTCCTCATCCGGGCGCTGACCAAGCGCGAGATCCTGTCGCGCTACAAGGGCTCGCTGTTTGGTGTGGCTTGGTCGTTTCTGACCCCACTGCTGACCTTGCTGGTCTTCACCTTCGTCTTCGGCGAGATCTTTCAGGCCCGCTGGGGTGGGGCCCAGCAGAGCGGAACCCTGGACTTCGCCACGGCACTCTTTGCCGGCCTGATGGTCTACACCTTTTTTGCTGAAGCCTTGTCGAGGGCGCCAACCTTGATCGTCGGCAACCCCAACTTTGTGAAAAAGGTGGTCTTTCCGGTTGAAGTCCTGCCCCTGACATCGACCCTGGGCGCCGCGTTCCAGCTGGGCATGGCCTATTTGCTGCTGCTGGTCATGCTGCAGTTCTCCCAGTGGCCCATGGGTGCCAGCGTGGCCCTGGTGCCGGTGATTCTGCTGCCCTTGATCGTGTTGACCCAGGGCCTGTGCTGGTTGCTCTCTGCCCTGGGGGTTTTCGTGCGCGACATCGGTCAGCTGGTGCAACCGGCATTGACCGCGCTGCTTTTCCTGAGTCCCATTTTTTATCCGCTGTCGTCGGTGCCGCCTGCCCTGCAGGGCCTGTTCCGCCTGAACCCCATCACGTACACGGTGGAAGCGATCCGCAATGCCCTGCTGCATGGCACCGTTCCGGACTGGACCGCGTTCGCGACGTTTTCCGCCATCTGTGCTGCCGTGGCCTGGCTGGGGTATGCGGTTTTTCAGTGGACCCGCAATGGATTCGCCGATGTCATCTGAGCTGGCCATCCGGGCCAGCGGTCTGGGCAAGAGCTACCCTGTCTTCAGCTCACCGCGCGAGCGCCTGAAACAGCTCCTGGCAACGCCTTTGCGTCGCACGCTCGGACTCGGCGAGAAGGACCAAGCTCGATCATTCTGGGCTCTCAGGGATGTGTCGTTCGATGTGCACCGAGGCGAGACCGTGGGCATCATCGGCAGCAATGGAAGCGGCAAGTCCACTCTGCTGCAAATCATCTGCGGAACACTCACGCCGACCACAGGCGAGGTGACGACCAACGGGCGCATCGGGGCGCTGCTCGAACTCGGGTCCGGCTTCAACCCCGAATTCAGCGGCCGCGAGAATGTCCTGCTCAACGCGACCATCCTGGGCCTCAGCCGCCAGGACATTGATGAACGTTTCGAACAGATTGCCCGATTTGCCGACATCGGCGACCACCTGGAACAACCGGTCAAGTCCTACTCCAGCGGCATGGCCGTGCGCCTGGCTTTTGCGGTCCAGGCACATGCCGATCCGGACATCCTGGTGGTCGACGAGGCGCTGGCAGTCGGCGACGCCCGCTTCCAGGCCAAATGCTTTGAACGTCTCAAGCAACTGCGGGCGAGAGGCACGAGCATCCTGCTGGTGACCCATTCCAGCGACCAGATTGTCAACCACTGTGACCGCGCCATCCTCCTGAATGCCGGCCAGATGGTTGAGCAGGGCGCTCCGCGGCAGATGATCAACATCTACCACGACCTGCTGTTTGGCAAGCCTGCCCATGCGGCGCTCTCCGATGGCACGGACGGCCTCCTGGAGAACGGGCCCGACGGCGATCATGCCCTGAGCACGACCGAAGACCGTTTCGATCAGCGTCCCGGCTACAACCCGCACGAACACCGCTGGGGCGATGGGGCGGCCCGATGGGTCGACTTCCTGGTGAAGGCCGAGGACCATGCCCACGCACAGGTGATCCACAGCGGCAGCAAGGTTCGGCTCGAAGCGGTGCTGCGCTTCCATGCCGATGTGCTGCACCCGATCATCGGTCTGACGGTCAAGACCCATGAGGGCGTGACCGTCTATGGCACCAACAGCGACAAGCAGGCCCCCTGCAGCGACTCGCGAATCTGGCGCGCAGGTGAATGCCTTCGGCTCAACGCCGAATTCGAATGCATGCTGGCGCCCGGCGAATACTTTGTCTCCCTCGGCGCAGCCAGCCAGCAGAATGGCGAGCTGGTTCCCCATGACCGCCGATACGACGCCATCCACTTCACCGTCCACCCCGACCCGGGTTATTTTGGCCTATGCAATCTGAAGCTCGGCATGACCCTATCTTCGGTTTGACCATGCGCCCCTTTCTCGACCAGCCCTACCAGTACCAAGAAGCCCATGGCATCTGGCGCCGCCCGGATTTCACGGGCATCGCTTACAGCGACGGTACCGACGTCGAAGGTCGCCTGCTCGAACAGCTGCAATCGGCATCCGACCTTTCGGTGCTTTCGGTGGAACTGAAGCGGCTTTGTGTGGACTGGGTCAGCACCTACCACCTCAGCGGCAACCGGGCCAACATCCTTCGCCCGATCGGTTCGCTGGCGGACCGGGACGTGCTGGAAATCGGGTCAGGATGCGGCGCCATCACCCGCTATCTGGGTGAGAGCGGCGCCCGCGTGCTGGCACTTGAAGGCAGCGAACGCCGCGCACGGATCACCCGCGCCCGTACCCGCGATCTGGACAAGGTCACGGTGCTGGCCGAGAGTTTCGAGCGCTTTTCGACGGCGTCCCGTTTTGATGTGGTGACACTGATCGGGGTGCTTGAATACGCTGCCCAGTTCGTCTCCGGACCCAGTCCCGCCTTGGCCATGCTGCGCAAGGCAGCCGAACTGCTCAAACCGGGGGGGCGGCTGGTGATCGCGATCGAGAACCGGTTCGGTCTGAAGTATTTCGCCGGCGCCGACGAGGACCATGTAGGCCAGCGGATGTTCGGCATCGAAGACCGCTACCGTCCGAACGGCGTGCGCACGTATGGTCGTGCCGAGCTGGACCAACTGCTGCAGCTGGCGGGCTTTGAGCAGGTGCGCACCATGGCCGCATTCCCGGATTACAAGCTGCCCGTGTCCATCGTCACGCAGGAAGGCCTAGCCCATCCGGACTTCGATGCCGGCGCCCTGGCGAGTCAGACCAGCAAGCAGGATCCCCAGTTGCCCTACCTGCTGAACTTTGCGCCAGACCGAGTCTGGCCTGGTCTGGTGGCCAATGGAATGGCCCTTGACATGGCGAACTCATTCCTCGTGGTGGCGGGGCAAGGATCCGATGGAGCTGCGGGCACCGAGCTTGCCTGGCATTTCAGCGCATCGCGTCAACCAGGCTTCTGCAAACAGACGGTCTTCAGATCGTCGGCCCAAGGCGCGGTCACCGTTTCCTATGACCGATTGGCTTCAGGTGTCGGCCCGATCCATCAGATCGACGGCATCACCAATGACATCGGGCACGAAGCGACCTTCCAGCGGGGCCATACGCTGGAGCACGAGCTGCGTTCCATTCTGTTTGCCGATGGATGGAGCGTCGACGATCTGCGCCAGCCTCTGGGCGACTACCTGTCCTTCCTGGGGCAGGTGGCTGCCATGGAGGACAGACCCGGGCTGGACCAGACTGTCTCAGGTCGTCTGATCGACTGCATTCCCCAGAATCTGATTCGCGATACCGGCGGACAACTTCACGCCATCGATGCGGAGTGGCAGGTCGACCAGGAGCTGCCCGTCGGCTTCCTGATCTTCCGCTCGATGCTGGCCATCGTCTATTCGCTGCATCGCATCGGCAGCGACCGTGACCACATGGTCGAGACGCCGGCCGACCTGTTGAGGACCTGCTTTGCCGCTGTGGGACACACGCTGACCGATGATGAGCTGAGGGCCCATGTGGACCTGGAAAGCAGGCTTCAGTCCACCATCATCGGCATCGACCAGGACCCAGAAAAGACCCTGCGCTACCTGACCGTGCACCAGATCGCCCGTCAGGATCTGGCAACCTACCTTTATGCCAAGGTGGCTCAACTGGAGCAGGACGCCGCATCGCACCTGGCCACCGCCGAACACAACCTTGGCCTGGTCTGGGAACGCGATCGCCTGCTGCAGGAAATGCTCAACAGCACCACTTGGAAGATGGGTGGCCCTTTCCGCCGCATCAAGCGTTTCCTGATGCGCCTGCGCTCGTGAAACCAGGCAAAGCATCAAGGACTGGTTCCGGGTGCCAAGCCCCTAATACAATGCCTGCCAGCCACCGGGCGGGCGCTTGTGCCGGCTGTCGCCGAAGCAGAACATGAAACTCATCATCCAGATCCCCTGCTACAACGAAGCCCAGACGCTGGGCATTGCCCTGTCTGCCCTGCCGCGCGAGGTTCCCGGATTCGACAAGGTCGAATGGCTGATCATCGACGACGGCAGCACCGATGAAACCGTCAAGGTGGCGCTGGAAAACGGGGTCGACCATGTGATCCGCCACACGCGCAACCAGGGGCTGGCACGCGGCTTCATGAACGGCCTGCAAGCCTGTCTCGAACGCGGCGCCGACGTGATCGTCAACACCGACGCGGACAACCAGTACAACGCGGATGACATCCCGCTGCTGACGCAGCCCATCGTCGAGGGCAAGGCCGACTTCGTCATCGGCGCCCGCCCGATCCAGGCGATCGAGCATTTCAGTCCGATCAAGAAGCTGTTGCAGAAACTCGGCAGCTGGGTGGTGCGGGTGGCCAGCAAGACCGACATTCCCGACGCCCCCAGCGGCTTTCGCGCCATGAGCCGGTCGGCAGCCCAGCGGCTGGTCGTGTTCAGCGACTACACCTACACGCTGGAGACCATCATCCAGGCGGGTCAGAAGAACATGGCCATCACATCGGTGCCGATCCGGGTCAATGGCGACCTGCGCCCGTCGCGGCTGGTCAAGAGCATCTCTTCCTACATCCGCCGCAGCATCGTCACCATCATCCGGGTGTTCGTGATCTATCGGCCTTTCCGGTTCTTCGGCACCATTGGCGCCGCACTGTTCGGCGCGGGTTTCCTGATCGGACTGCGCTTCCTCTACAAATGGCTGACCAGCGAGTTCGGCTACGACGGGCATATCCAGTCCCTCATCCTGGCCAGTTCGCTCATGGTGATCGGGTTCCAGACCATCCTGATCGCCTTCGTGGCCGACCTGCTGTCGGCCAACCGGAAGCTGCTCGAAGAGATCCGGGCCATGAATCTTCAGAACCGCGACACCCGGGCCTGATCACCCGCGACCACACCTTCCCATGTCCGGCACAACGGCCAACCGCTCGATCTGGATCGACGCCGCCAAGGGCGTGGGCATCCTGCTGATCTTCCTGGGTCACATCTGGTCCACGGTCACGCCGTCGTCCATCTACGTCTGGATCTACGCGTTCCATGTGCCGCTGTTCTTTTTTGTCTCCGGCCTGACGCTCAAGCCAGGGGCTGGTCCACTGGGTGCCGTCGCAGGCAAGAAATTCCGCACCCTCGTCGTTCCCTACCTCTGGTACGCCTTGCTGGGCTATGCGTTCTACACGGCCGGCTATTTCCTGGCGCAACACCAAGGCATCCGGGTTGAGCAGTTCGACTATGGGCTCTGGCCCCCGCTGGCCGGGATCTTCTTCGGCACGATCGGCGAGGGACGCCTCATCAACGGCCCTGTGTGGTTCCTGATGGCCCTGTTCTGGACTTTCCTGATCGGTTACCTCGTCAACACCCTGATCCGTCAACCGGTCATGCAGTGGCTGGTCATCCTCGCCCTCACTGCTCTCGGTCTTGCCCTGGCAGAGAAAGTCACCCTGCCCTTCAGCGGCGTGGCCGCGCTGATCGCCCTGGTGTTCCTGCAGGCCGGCTACAGCCTGCGCAGCCAGATCGACAGGCTGGCAAGCTCGACGCCAGGTCCTCGATGGGTGATCGCTGTCGCGCTGTTCGTCGTGACCCTGTTCAGTCAGGTGAACGGCTTCGTGCGGTTCGGCGAGGGCATCGTCGGCCATCCGCTGTGGTTGATGCTGTTCGCCTTTGCCGGCCTGCTCTTCGTCATCCTCGTGCTGCAGCTGCTCGAGAGTCGAGTCGGTTGGCTGGCCTTCGTGGGCAGGTACAGCCTGGAAATCATGCTCATCCACATGCTGGTCATCAAGTCCGTCAAGGTGCTGATGTCGGGCATGCTCAAACTGAGCATCACGCAGATCGACAACGACCTGGGGCTGGGGCTGGTGGTGCTGCTGGTGTCTTCGGTGCTGGTGGTTCCCGCGGTCTGGGTGATGGTGCGTTACCTGCCCTTCACCTTGGGCAAGTCCGCCAGTCCAGCCATGCGAGGACCGGTGACATCGTGATAGCCATCACCGGGGCCAATGGCTTCGTGGGTCGCGCGCTTTGTGCACGTCTGGGTCAGGATGCGCCGGTGCGCCCACTGGTGCGTGGGCACGATGCACGTCTTTCGGGCGCCATGGTGGTGGGCGATATCGGTCCGGACACCCAATGGTCCACGGCGCTGGCCGGTGTGGACTGTGTGGTCCACTGCGCAGCGCGGGTGCATCTGATGCGGGAGAGCGCCTCCGACCCGCTCAAGGCCTACCGCCAGGTCAACTCGGAAGGCACCCGGCGGCTGGCCGAGGCGGCAGCCGCAGCCGGGGTGGGCCGTCTGGTGTTCATCAGCTCGGTCAAGGTCATGGGCGAAACCACGGCACCAGGCCGTCCGTTCCGCGGGGACGATACACCCAGTCCGGCTGACCCCTATGGGCAATCCAAGTGGGAGGCCGAACAGGCGCTGCAGGCCGTGGCCAGCCAGAGTGGACTGGAGGTGGTGGTGGTGCGGCCTCCGCTGGTCTACGGGCCCGGTGTTCGCGCCAATTTCCTGCGCCTGATGCATGCCGTGCAACGCGGCTGGCCATTGCCGCTGGGGGCGGTCGACAACCGGCGATCCATGGTGGCGCTGGACAACCTGGTCGACCTGGTGGCGGTGTGCGTGCACCACCCGGACGCGGCAGGTCAAACCTTTTTTGTCTCAGACGGCACCGACCTGTCCACGCCCGGGCTGATCCGCGCCATGGCTGCCGCTTACGGCGTCCCGCCAAACCTGTGGTCGGTACCGGTCGGACTGCTGCGCCTGGCCGGCACACTGACAGGTCAGCGCGACAGCGTGGACCGACTGGTCGATTCGCTGCAGGTGGACATCGAGACCACCCGCCAGCGTCTGGGCTGGCAACCGCTGGTCACAACCGAAGAAGGACTTCGGCGACTCGTTGCCCAGGAGCGTTCATGAAGCGCGCTTTCGACCTTTTGCTCGCCCTGATCGCCACGTTGGTGCTGATCCTGCCCATCGGACTCATCGCCGCCCTGGTGCGGCTGACCTCTCCCGGTCCCGCGCTCTACTGGAGCGATCGCGTCGGTCGGCACAACCGCATTTTTCGCATGCCCAAGTTCCGCAGCATGCGCGTCGACACCCCGGCTGTTGCGACGCACCTGCTGAAAGACGCCAACACCTACCTGACCCCCATCGGGTCGTTTCTTCGCAAGAGCAGCCTCGACGAGTTGCCCCAGCTGTGGAGCATCCTGCGCGGCGACATGAGTTTTGTCGGTCCACGTCCCGCCCTGTTCAACCAGGACGACCTGATCGCCCTTCGCACCAGGCATGGCGTGCACGAACTGGTGCCCGGCCTGACCGGCTGGGCCCAGATCAACGGTCGCGACGACCTGCCCATCCCTGTGAAGGTCGGGCTGGATGTCGAGTACCTGCGGCGACGCTCGTTCTGGTTCGATCTGCGCATCATTGCCCAGACCTTCTTCAACGTCTTGCGCAGCAAGGGCGTACAGCACTAGGGTGAGGACCCTATCCCTCGACAACGGCTTCTGACCGTCGCAAGGGAAGCTCGACGCGAACGGTCAGCCCACCCGACGAAGCGCCCAGCAACTGCAGGCTGCCGTTGTGCAATCGCACCGTGCGGGCCACGATGGACAGCCCCAGCCCGCTGCCATCCGGTCGGCTGGTCTTCAACCGGACGAAGCGCTCGAGCACGCGTTCACGGTCTGCCTCCGGGATGCCTGGACCGTCATCCGAAACCTCCAGCACCGCCGTGTCATCTTGCCTGCGCAGGGTGACATCGATGCGCTGGCCCGAATCGGCGTACCGGATGGCGTTGTCCACCAGGTTGTCCAGCAGCGTCCTCAGTGCATGCCCGTCACCCCATGCATCCACCTTGTCGCAGGCGACCAGCCCCAGATCAAGCCCTTGTTCGGCCGCCCTGGCCGAAAAGTCGACCACCACCTGTCGGACCATCTGATCCAGAGAAACTTCGGCGAATGACGCGCGGGCCACCTCCGGTTCCAGTCGGGCCAGCAACAGCAACTGGGACACGACGCGTCCCGCACGCTGGATGCCCTTGTCCAGCTCATCGAGCGCCGCCGCCCGCTCGATCTCGGGCGCCCGGCGCACCAGCTGACCCTGCAAGCGGATGGCCGCCAGAGGCGTATTGAGTTCATGGGCCGCATCGGCGAGCAGGCGCTTCTGGTTGGCCAGGAGCGCGTCCATCCGGTCCAGCAACTGATTGAGGGCCTGCCCCAGAGGAACGATTTCGGAGGGCAATTTCTCGGTCGGAAAACGCTCCAG
Source organism: Burkholderiales bacterium (assembly GCA_006227785.1). Taxonomy (GTDB): domain Bacteria; phylum Pseudomonadota; class Gammaproteobacteria; order Burkholderiales; family Burkholderiaceae_C; genus Hydrogenophaga. Next base: position 2,757 of record SBFU01000273.1, on the reverse strand, counting down.
CTCGGCCGGATTCTGCCGGGCTATTTCCTGACCGATGGCTTCGATGGGTTTGAGCGCACGGACGACAACCAGATAGACCAGGGTACCCAGCCCCAGCACCAGCAAGGCCGACGGGATGGCCAACCAGAGCAACAGCTCGTAGAACTGCTGGCGCCGGATGTGGGTGGTCACCGCCACCTGGACGGTCAGCGCATCCTTGGGCACCGTGTACACCCGCCAGCTCTGTCCGTTCCAGCTGACGATGTGGTGGCCGGCGCTCTGTTGCGGCGGGCCCACCTCGGGCAGCGAGGAGTACACCAGCTTCCCGTTGGCCCCCCAGATCTGACTGACGAAGTAGGCCAGGTACTCCTCATCGGGAAACCAGCGCTTTTCCAGCATCGAACTGTCGTCTGACACGCGCGGCTTGACCCCGGGAGGCGTGGGCCCCAGGGTTTCATCGTGACGCAGCACCGTTTCGGCGATCTGCTCCAGTCCCAGGTCGCGGACGCTGTTGAACCCCTCCCAGATCAGCCTGGAGGTCAGAAACATGACCACGCCGGCCGTCATGACCAGGGCCAGCATGTGCCACGCCAGCAAACGCGTTCGGATGGACATCATGCAGGTTCGACCAGCTTGTAGCCCACCCCACGGACGTTCACGACCCAGGGGCCGCCCAGCTTCTTGCGCAGGAAATGGAGGTGGACCTCGACCGTGTTGCTGGTCACGTCATCGGCCAGACCATACAGCTGGCTTCTCAGCTGACTCGGCGACAACACGGCGCCCGGTTGTCGCGCCATGGCCACCAGCAGATCGAACTCCCTCGGAGACAGCTTCAGGTCGACACCGTCCAGTTGCGCCCTTCGTTCGATCGGGTTGACATGCAGGCGACCCAGATCGATGGAGGACTGGGCCTGCCCCTTGCTGCGGCGAGCCAGCGCGTGGATGCGAGCCACCAGTTCGTCCAGATCGAATGGCTTGGCAAGGTAGTCGTCGGCACCCAGATTCAAGCCTTCAATTCGGTCCCTGACCGACGACCTGGCCGTCACCAGAATCGCCGGTGTCTTCAAACCCTGGCGGCGGATCCGCTCCAGCAACTTCAGACCGTCCATGTCAGGCAGGCCAAGATCAAGCACGATCACGTCGTAATCCTGATCGCTCAGGGCGTTGAGCGCATGGGTGCCCAGTGCCAGGTGATCGACCTTGAACCCGGCCAGCCTCAGGCCTTTGTGCATGCTGTCGCCCAGCATCTCGTCGTCTTCGACCAGAAGCAATTTCATGGAATTTCATTCTCCGCCACGTGGCAGCCGGCCGCACCCCAGGGAACGCCGCCAACCCATGCCACACGCCATCCAGTGCGGATTGTCATGGAAGCAACGCCGGGCCAGACACTGCCCCCGGGCGCCAGTCGTCTTAACCGATTCTTAAGAGTTGACCTCCTAGACTCTTACCGAGGAGTTCATGTTCTGGCCGTCCTGGGGCGGCGAGTGCTTGTCAGTGCGCCACGCCTGGTGCGACAAGAGAGGTTCTATGTACGTCACGAACAACATCAGCCCGATCAGCATGAAGCACCAGGGGCTTGGCAGCCTGGCCGGCATGCAGTCCGCCATGCCTGCCATGGCCACCCTGAGCCCTCTGCACAAGGTGCATCGGGTCGGCCTGGTCGGAACCGGCTTCATTGCCAGCGGGTTTGCTCGGCTGCTGGCGCGCAAGGGTGGTGACCTGGTGCTCTCGTCCGTTCTGAGCCGGCGTACACCCGCAGCAGCGGCAGGACTGGCGTACGAGGAACATCTGACGACCTCCGCTGACGAGCTGCTGGACAGCTCCGACGTCATCATCGAATGCAGCGGCGACGTGCTGCATGCCACCGAGGTGATCAGTCGAGCAGTGCTGGCCGGCAAACCGGTGATCACCATGAACTCCGAGTTTCATGTCACCACCGGCTCCTACTTCGTCGGCAAGGGACTTGTCACCGAGGCCGAAGGCGATCAGCCAGGCTGTCTGGCAGCCTTGCGCGAGGAGGCCGACGCAATGGGTTTCACCCCGCTCGTCTATGGCAACATGAAGGGTTTCCTCAACCACCATCCCGATCCCGAGGAAATGAAGTACTGGTCTGGCAAGCAGGGCATCAGCCTGGCACAGACCACCTCGTTCACCGATGGCACCAAGATCCAGATCGAGCAGGCCTTCGTTGCCAATGCATTCGGTGCAACCGTCACCCGGCAGGGGCTGGAGGGGCCAGAAGCGGGCGATCTGAACACGACCGCTTTCTCTTTGGCGCAAAAGGCCATGGCCATCGGGTCCCCCATTGCCGACTATGTGCTGGCTCCGGGCAAGGTGGCTGGCGTGTTCGTGGTGTGCACGCACGAAGATGCCGACCAGTCAGCCCTTCGCTACCTGAAAATGGGCGACGGGCCCTATTACCTGCTGCTGAAGAACTATCACCTGTGCCAGTACGAGATCCTGAAGACCGTACGGCGTGTGCTCAGCGGTGGCGGTGCCCTGCTGACCAACTCGGCCCAGCCCACGATCTCGGTGGTGGGCATTGCCAAGCACGACATGCCGGCAGGCACCCACATCTCCCGGGCCATCGGCAGCTTCCAGATCCGCGGTGAAGCAGCGAAGATCCAGGATGTGCGCGGACATGTGCCGATCGGTCTGCTGCAAGACGCGGTGACCCGGCGCCAGGTCATGGCGGGTCAGGTCATCGGCTTCGATGATGTCGACCTGCCGGACTCCCTCGCCCAGAGCATCGCCCGAACCATCTTCGCCTGAGCCCCC
>SBFU01000014.1 GCA_006227785.1 Burkholderiales bacterium | reverse complement strand
CACGCTGGTGAAGGTCAACGCCAGCATGAAGGCGCTGAACATCACGCTCCAGCAGAGACCGGACAACCAGAAAGCCTTTGATTCCGGCACAACGCCCCAGTATCGGTGTAGGACACGGGCTGCTGCAGATCGGCCGTCTGGTGCGATGCCAGGTGACCGGACCGCAGTGCTGCGGGTTCGCCACAGGGGCAGAATGAGCAGCAGGGCCAGTGCAGTGAAGGCGCTTCGCCAGAACGTCACCTCAAAGCGCGCTGCTGACTCCAGTTGGCGGGCCACCACGCCTGCGATGGACCACAGGAGAGCCACCCCCACCATCACGACGACGGCTTGTGTGTGGCCCAGGGACGTCCGGACAGGGGTGTGCATGGGGAAATCGTGGCACGGGATCAGGGGCTCCGCGCCAGGAGCCCTCATCCCGATCGACTGTGCCGTACAGCTGGGTGTATGGGCAACGCCCGGGAGGATCAGGCTTCCTTGGACGCCCGCTTGCGCTCATGCTCCTTCAGGAAGCGTTTGCGCAAACGCACGCTCTTGGGGGTGATCTCCACCAGCTCGTCATCTTCGATGAATTCCACGCCGTACTCCAATGTCAGCTCAATGGGCGGCGTGATTTTGATGGCATCCTCTTTCCCGCTGACGCGGAAGTTGGTGAGCTGTTTGGTCCGGGTCGCATTCACCACCAGATCGTTGTCACGGCTGTGGATGCCCACGATCATGCCCTCGTACACAGGATCGTTGGGCTTGACGAACATGCGGCCGCGGTCGTCGAGTTTGCCCAGCGCGTAAGTGAAGATTTCTCCGTCGTCCATCGAGATCAGGACACCATTCTTGCGACTGGCGATATCGCCCTTGTGCGGCTCATAGCCATCGAAAATGTTGCTGATCAGGCCCGATCCACGGGTCAGGTTGAGGAACTCGTTGGAAAAACCGATCAGGCCACGCGCGGGAATGCGGTACTCCAGGCGAACCCGCCCTTTGCCATCCGGCACCATGTTGACCAGTTCGCCCTTGCGCTCGCCCAGCGCCTGCATGACGCCGCCTTGGTGTCCCTCTTCAATATCGGCGGTCACCAGTTCGATGGGCTCGCAACGCTGGCCATCGATCTCGCGGAACACGACGCGCGGTTTCGAAACGGCCAGCTCATAGCCCTCCCTGCGCATGTTTTCCAGCAGGATGGTCAGGTGCAGCTCACCGCGCCCGGACACTTCGAAAATCCCATCCTCGTCCGTCTCGCGCACGCGCAAGGCCACGTTGGACTGCAGTTCTTTCTGGAGCCGGTCCCAGATCTGGCGGCTTGTGACGAACTTGCCTTCACGTCCAGCCAGTGGGCTGGTGTTCACACAGAAGTTCATGGTCAGGGTCGGTTCGTCCACCTTGAGCATGGGCAGTGGCATCGGCTTGAGCGGGTCGGTGACGGTCACGCCGATACCGATGTCGGCAATGCCGTTGATCAGCACGATGTCACCAGGGCCGGCTTCGGTGACCTGAACGCGGTCCAGCCCCTGGAAGGTCAGCACCTGATTGACGCGTCCCTTGAAACTCTTGCCCTCTTCCCCTTCCATCACCAGCACATCCATGCCGGGACGGATCTTGCCGGCACTGACGCGGCCGACACCGATGCGCCCGACAAAAGTTGAGAAGTCCAGCGCCGAAATCTGCAACTGCAGGGGAGCATCCGGATCGCCCAGGTGGGCTGGCACATGCTGCAGCACCGTGTTGAACAGGGCGGACATGTCCGGCCCCCATTGCTCTCCCGGCTCGCCCTCTTCCAGGGAGGTCCAGCCATTGATGCCCGAGGCATAGACCACGGGAAACTCCAGCTGCTCATCCGTGGCGCCCAGGTTGGCAAACAGGTCGAAAGCCTCATTGATGACCTTGGTGGGGTCGGCACCGGGCTTGTCCACCTTATTGACCACAACGATCGGCTTGAGGCCGAGGGCCAGAGCTTTCTTGGTCACGAAGCGGGTCTGAGGCATCGGCCCTTCCTGGGCGTCGATCAGCAGCACCACACCGTCGACCATGGACAAGGCGCGTTCGACTTCGCCACCGAAGTCGGCGTGCCCGGGCGTGTCCACGATATTGATGTGGGTGCCCTGCCAGCTCACGGCGCAGTTTTTGGCCAGGATGGTGATGCCACGCTCGCGCTCGATGGCGTTGTTGTCCATCACCGTGTCCACGACTTTCTCGTGTTCGGCAAAGGTGCCCGACTGGCGCAGCAGCTGGTCGACCATGGTGGTCTTGCCGTGGTCGACGTGGGCGATGATGGCAATGTTTCGGATCTGTTTGCTCATGATGCAGTTTCCAGGATTTGCTGTAATTCGATGGGGCTCAGCAGACGCCCCGGGATCAATTCGCCGGCGCGCACGTGCGCGGTTCCCAGCAAGGTGTTGATGGACGACGTGGCCCCTGCAGCAGGGCCGAAAACGGCGGTACGAGCCTGGTCGGGCCACGCACCACGTCGCCGCATGCCGCTGAGGAAGCGGGCGGCATCTGCGTCGTCCAGCAGGATCTGTTCGTGGGCTTGCAACAGAGACTGGACCGGCAGCAGTTGCTGCTGGCGTGCAGGCTCACCCAGTGCTTCCAGCGCGTCGATGCCGATGCACTGAGATTCGGTGAAAGGGCCGGTGACCGTCCGTCGCAGCGCAGTCAGATGCCCTCCGCAGCCCAGGGCCCGACCGATGTCTTCGCCCAGCGTACGGATGTAGGTTCCCTTGGAGCAGCACACCCGCAACCTCAGAAACGGCGTGGCGCCCTCCAGCTGCATTTCCAGCAGCTCGAGTTCATGGATGGTGACGCGCCGGGGTTCGCGCTCGACCGTTTCGCCATCACGCGCGTATTCGTACAGCGGCTTGCCATCTTTTTTCAACGCGCTGTGCATGGGTGGCACCTGGGTGATGGAGCCGGTGAAACGGTCCAGCACCTCCACCACCTGTCCAGCGGTGCATTGGACGGGCCGAATCTCAAGCACGTCGCCCTCTGCATCCGCCGTGCTTGTGGTGGCCCCCAGCTTGACCACGGTCTCATAGGTCTTGTCTGCGTCAAGATGCAGTTGGCTGAACTTGGTGGCAGCACCGAAGCAGATGGGCAAGACACCCGTGGCCAGAGGATCCAGGGTGCCGGTATGACCCGCTTTTTCGGCACGCAGCAACCACTTGGCCTTTTGCAGGGCCTGGTTGCTGGAAAGACCCAGCGGCTTGTCGAGCAGCAACACCCCATGCACAGGGCGCCGCTGCACCCTGGTGCTGTGGCGCTGCATGGTCAGTCCTCGTTCTTGGATCGCGAGGCCACGGCCTTGGAGATCAGGGCGTTCATGTCGGCCGCGCGCTCGGTGGTGCGGTCAAACACAAAGTGCAGCGTGGGCACGGTATGGATGTGAAGCCGCTTGAACAGGCCGTTGCGCAGGAAGCCCGCCGCCGCATTCAGTCCTGACGTGGCCTCTTCCGGGCTACCGGTCAGCAGGCTGAAGAAAACCTTCGCGTGGGCGTAGTCAGGCGTTACCTCGACGGCATTGATTGTCACCATGCCCACCCGAGGGTCCTTGAGCTCGCGCGCAATCAATTCGGCCAGGTCCCGCTGGATCTGGTCGGCAACGCGAAAACCGCGGTTTGGAACGGATGAGGCCTTGCGTGGCATGGTGACGTTCGTTTGTCAGAGCGTCCGGGCGATTTCCTTGATCTCGAAGAACTCCAGCTGATCACCTTCCTTGATGTCGTTGTAGTTCTTGAGCTTGATACCGCACTCGAAGCCTTCCCGTACTTCCCTGACGTCGTCCTTGAGGCGCTTGAGAGAGTCGACCTCGCCGGTGTAGACCACCACGTTGTCACGCAACAGGCGGAAGTGCGCATTGCGGGTGACCATGCCGGAGGTGACCATACAGCCGGCCACGGTGCCGATCTTCGACGCCACGAAGACGGTGCGGATCTCGGCGGTGCCGATCGCCTCTTCGCGTTTCTCGGGGGCCAGCATGCCGGACATGGCAGCCTTGAGCTCGTCCACCGCATCGTAGATGATGTTGTAGTAGTGGAGCTCGACGTCATTGCCTTCGGCCAGTTTGCGGGCGCCGGCGTCTGCACGCACGTTGAAGCCGATGACAATCGCACGGGACGCGATAGCCAGGTTGACGTCGGACTCGCTGATGCCACCGACGCCAGCATAGACCAGCTGCACCCGCACCTCCTCGGTCGATAGCTTCAGCAGCGAAGCCGCCAGGGCCTCCTGCGAACCCTGTACATCAGCCTTGATGATGATGGGCAGTGTCTTGACCTCGCCTGCGGTCATGTCGGAGAACACGTTCTCCAGTTTGGCCGCCTGCTGCTTGGCGAGTTTGGTGCTGCGGTACTTGCCGGCACGGTAGGTGGCGATTTCACGCGCGCGGCGCTCATCCGACATCACCATGAACTCGTCGCCGGCCTGCGGCACTTCCGCCAGACCCTGAATCTCCACGGGAATGGAGGGGCCAGCCTCCTTGGCCGGCTTGCCATTTTCGTCCAGCATGGCACGGACGCGACCCGACGTCTGTCCTGCCAGCACGACATCACCGACCCGCAGCGTACCGGACTGAACCAGAATGGTGGCCACCGCACCGCGCCCCTTGTCCAGCCGGGCTTCAATCACCAGGCCTTTGGCCATGGCGTCCACCGGGGCCCGCAACTCAAGCACCTCCGCTTGCAGGAGCACCTGCTCCAGCAGGTCGTCGATCCCCTGCCCGGTCTTGGCCGAGACAGCCACGAAAGGCGAATCGCCACCGAACTCTTCGGGCACCACCTCTTCGGCGACCAGCTCCGACTTCACCTTTTCGATGTTGGCGTCGGGTTTGTCCGCCTTGGTCATGGCCACCACCATCGGGACACCGGCGGCCTTGGCGTGCTTGATCGCTTCCTTGGTCTGCGGCATCACGCCGTCATCCGCGGCACACACCAGGATGACGATATCGGTCGCCTGCGCACCACGGGCACGCATCGCCGTGAACGCTTCGTGACCCGGGGTGTCCAGAAACGTGACCATGCCTCTGGGCGTGTCCACGTGGTAGGCACCGATGTGCTGGGTGATCCCGCCAGCCTCTCCGGCAGCCACTTTGGCACGCCGGATGTAGTCCAGCAGCGACGTCTTGCCGTGGTCCACGTGACCCATCACCGTGACCACGGGAGCCCGGGACATGAGTTCAGCCTGCTGACCGGACACCTCTTCTTCGGTGAAGGCCTCCGGATCATCCAGTGCGGCCTGGATGGCTTTGTGGCCCAGCTCTTCGACCACGATCATGGCCGTATCCTGATCCAGCGACTGGTTGATGGTGACCATCTGCCCCAGCTTCATGAGCTGCTTGATCACCTCGGACGACTTCACGCTCATCTTGTGGGCCAGTTCCGAGACCGTGATGGTCTCGGGCACGTGAACCTCCATGACCTTGAATTCGGTCGGTGCCGAAAATCCACCCGCGCCGGCATCACGAGCGTCGCGGTCGCCGCGACGACCGCCGCCTTTCGGTCCACCACGCCAGTTGGATCGGCCGGCGGTGGTGTCACCGCGGGTCTTGATCTCTTTTTTCTTGGCCGCGTCGTCTTTCCAGGTGGAGGACAGGTTCTCGGACTTGATCTCTTTCTTGCCAGCACCGGCACCAGCCGCTGCGCCCCCGGATTTGGCAGCCCCTGGAGTCCCTGCGGGTTTGTGCAAAGTCCCCTTGATGCCGGCCTTGGGATCAGGCGTCGGCTCGGGCTTCTTGGCGACCAGCGTTTTGGCCGGTGCGGCCATCATGGCGCGGATGTTGGCAGCCTCGGCTTCGGCCTTGCGGCGGCGCTCGTTGAGGTCCTGTGCCCGCTGCTCCTCGGCCTCACGGGCTTCAGCCTGGGCTTTGGCTTCGGTGGCACGCTTGAGCGTATCGGCATGGGCCTGCTCCTCGCGGGCCTTGTCTTCGACGACGTTGTCCGCCACCTGCGTGGGCGCTGCCTCGGCGGCCGCAGCCTGCCGGGCCACCTCAGCAGCCGCCTGGCGCTCTTCCTCGGCCTTGGCCTGGCGCGCCTCTTCGGCCTCGCGCTCGCGACGCTTCTGAGCCAGCTCTTCTTCCTGGCGACGCAGCAACTCGGCCTGCCGGCGGGCTTCCTCTTCCCGGCGCGCGAGTTCTTCCTTGTCGATCACCGGTGCCTGAGGCTCCGCTGGTGCAGCAGCAACCGCTGGCTCGGGCGAAACCTCGTCGTCACGCTTGATGAAGGTGCGCTTCTTGCGCACCTCGACCTGAATGGTGCGGGCACGCCCAGTGGCATCGGCCTGCTTGATCTCGGTCGTGGACTTCTTGACAAGCGTGATCTTCTTGCGCTCACCGCCCGCTGTGCCATGGCTGGCCTTGAGGTGGTTGAGCAGCATCTGCTTGTCTGACTCGGTCACCGGATCGGTACCGGTTGTCTTGGAAACGCCGGCCGCGGACAGCTGCTCCAGCAACAGGGAGGTGGGTTTGTTCAGCTCAGCGGCCAAATCGGCTACGGTGGTACTGGTCATAGATTCTCTTCTCCGCAGGGGCCTCCGTGTCAGCTCGAGGCCTGGGCTTCATCGCCGGTGAACCAGTGCGCACGCGCCAGCATGATCAGCCGCGTTGCCTCTTCTGGCGTCTGACCGGTGATGTCGGTCAGTTCATCGGTGGCCAGGTCGGCCAGGTCGTCACGGGTATGAACGCCAGCCTCGGCCAGCTTGCCGATCAGGTCGGGGGTCATGCCCTCCAGATCACGCAGGTCCTGTGAAACTTCCTCGACACTCTCTTCGCGGGCGATCTCCATCGTCAGCAGGGTGTCCTTGGCGCGGGCGCGCAATTCGTTGACGGTCTCTTCGTCAAAGGCCTCGATCTCCAGCATCTCCTGCAGCGGCACATAGGCCACCTCTTCCAGACTGGTGAAGCCCTCTTCGATGAGGATGTCGGCGATTTCCTGGTCCACATCCAGCTTGGACATGAACAGCTTGCGGATGCCTTCGGC
>SBFU01000204.1 GCA_006227785.1 Burkholderiales bacterium | reverse complement strand
CCCGAACCTGTGCGCCGGGTGGTTGAGGGTGACCATGTGCGGTCGTTGGGCCAGACTTTCGAAGTCATTGATGTTCCTGGACACACGTCCGGTCACATTGCGTACTTCGCCCCTCAGGTTGATGGCGCCCCCCTGCTGTTCTGCGGTGACACGCTGTTTTCGGGTGGATGCGGACGCCTGTTCGAGGGTACGCCCGAGCAGATGCATGCATCACTGAGCCGGCTGGCGGCGCTTCCCGACGATACCCGGGTCTGCTGTACCCATGAATACACCTTGTCCAACCTGGCCTTCGCAAGGGCGGTCGACCCGAACAACACCGATCTTGCCGACCACGATCTCCAATGCCGACGGCTGCGCGAACAGAACTTTCCGACCTTGCCCAGCTCCATCGGTCTTGAAAAGCGCATCAACCCCTTTCTGCGCACCCATGAACCCGCACTGGCACAGGCCGCCGCTGAACGGGCAGGCGAGCCCCAGGGCGACCCCGTGAAGGTCTTTACCGTCCTGCGCGAATGGAAAAACGTCTACCGATGAATGCCCTGCCCAGACAGGCCCGTCAACCGGCCGTGTCCCTCGCAAGAACCGCCTGCGCGCTGGTGCTGGCATTGCTGGCCACAGGGTGTGCGACCGTTTCGCTCGACGGGCCGTCGCCGTCCCCCGGAACGGCTCCTGTAGCCGCCGCGCCCCCTGCTGCCGAGACGGCCCCGCCGCCGGCCGCGCGCGCCCCACACATCTACCAGGGACCGCTGAGCGAGATTGTCAGCGTTCACGGGGAAGTCCCCAGGGTCGTACCCCTGGCAGCGCCCACCGATCTGTGGGACCGGATCCGGCGGGGCCTGCGCATGACCGATCTGGATTCCGGACTGGTGCGTGACCAGGAGAGCTGGTACACCAGCCGTCCGGACTACCTCTTTCGCATGACCGAGCGATCGCGCAAGTACCTTTTCCATATTGTGGAGGAGGTGGAGCGGCGGGACCTTCCCATGGAGCTGGCCTTGCTCCCGTTCATCGAAAGTGCTTTCAATCCACAGGCGGTGTCCCGCGTCAAGGCGGCCGGCATGTGGCAGTTCATGCCCGCCACCGGACAGTCGTTCGATCTCAAGCAGAATGCTTTTCGCGACGACCGGCGCGACGTGCTGGCCTCCACCCGGGCCGCCCTGGACTATCTCGAACAGCTCTACGGACGCTTTGGTGACTGGCACCTTGCCCTGGCGGCCTACAACTGGGGACAGGGCAATGTCAATAGGGCCATCACACGCAACCAGAAGGAAGGTCGGCCCACCGCCTACACCGACCTGACCATGCCGCAGGAGACCCGGCAATACGTCCCCAAACTTCAGGCGGTCGAGAACATCATCGCCAGTCCCGAGAGGTTTGGCGCGTCGCTCCCCGTGATCGGCAACCACCCGTTCTTTGACACCATCACCATCGATCGCGACATGGATGTGGCGGTCATCGCCCGGCTGGCCGAGGTGGATGAGGCCGACTTCAGATCACTCAACCCGTCGCTCAACCGGCCGGTGGTGATGGCTGCAGCCACGCCCAACATTCTTCTGCCCTGGGACAACGCCGGCATCTTCGAGCGCAACCTCAATGCCTACACAGGGGTGCTTTCCACCTGGACAGCATGGGTGGTTCCGACCACCATGAGCCCTGCACAGGCCGCGAAACGCGTGGGCATGACCGAGTCTCAACTGCGCAGCGTCAACCGCATTCCTCCGAGGATGATGGTGCGCGCAGGCTCCAGCCTGATCGTGCCCCGCAACGGTCAGTTGAACTCGGATGTACCCGAACATGTGGCTGACAACGGCCGCCTGGCCCTCCAGCCCGAGGGCGGCAACCTCCGTCGCTTGCGCATCAAGGCGCGCAAGGGCGACACGGTGGCGGTCTTTGCCCGGCGCCACGGTGTCAGCCCCGTCAGTGTGGCTCAATGGAACGGCATGAGCGTCAATACGCGCCTGAAGACTGGCCAGTTGCTGACGGTGATGAGGCCACCGCGCGCCGCCAAAGCCAAAGTCTCCAAGACGAAAAAGCCGTCCATCTCCAGAGCCTCGGCCCAGAAGAAGCCGGCCAGGGCAGCCGCTGGCTCACAGGGCAAAAAACCCGCGGGCCGGTAACGACGCCAGGCTCAGGCCCTGAAGCGCGACTTGGCACGCCGGGCGAACTCGTTGGTGTAGGTCCGCTCCAGCGGCACCCGCTGCAGCTGTCCGGAGTCATCGAGCTGCGAGAGCACCCGGGCCGCCACCAGCGGTCCGCGCTCGGGCATCATGCCATCTGGCGCCCACGCCTCCCGTGCCCGGGCAAATGCGGCCAGATAGAGGGCGCGGTCACCCCGGAAGTAGGGTTCGGGGACCACCTTGATGATGTCCGAAGGCCCTGCGGTCTGCAGCCACTTGAGGGCCATCACCAGCGCGTCGACCACCGACTGACAGATGCCGGGCTGCATCCTGGCGAAGTCTTCCGGGACACAAAGACAACCGGCCGGCATGGGACCACCAAATACCTCCTCGCTGCCCCTTGGTGTGCGGGTGTCGGCCACCACCCTCATTAACCCTTCCTGCTCCAGCTGCGTCATCACCGGATCGGGGTAGCACAGGGCGTCCACCGCGCCCGAGCGGAACGCATCCGCGGCCTGAACAGCTTCCGGCAAAGTCACAAAGTGCACATCGGTGGCTGAATGAATGCCCGAACGGGCCATGAGCAAACGGGCCATGCGGTGAGGACCCGAGCCAGCAGCAGGAATGGCTATCCGTTTGCCGCGCAGGTCACGCCAATCACGGAAATACCCCAGCGTACGGGTCGATACACCGAGCACCAACTGAGGCGCCCGGCCTTGAAGCACGATGGATTGCACGCGGTGCCCGCGCGCCTGCAGGGCGATGGCCGCGCTGAAGGGAACCGACATCACCTGTGCCCCCCCGGACAGCAGCAGTTGGGCCGCCTGCGAAGGATCGGCCTTCTCCCTCACCTGCACGTCCAGTCCCTGCACAGTGAAATAACCCAGCCGCTCGGCAATCGTCAGGGGCAGGTAACAGAAGGCCTTCCTGTCCTCGACCGCGATCAGCAGCCGGGTGCGGCTGCGCTCGCCTGCACCTGCCGGCTGAGCTGGACCACTGTCGGCGAGCGCGCTCAAAGCCAGCGCCGACCCAGCGGCCAGACAAGCGCGCCGACTCCACATGACTGCATCCTTCCTGAGTTTGCTGTTCCAACTTGTGCAAGGTCCATGAAGACCCGCACCGAATCAAACCGCAGACTAGAAGAACATGAGGGATTGCGCATCGGGTCGAATCCCGAGCGGGTTTTCACCGACCTGTAGAAGCAGGGTCGAAGCAGGCACACATCAGGCCGGCAGGACCCGCGAACAACCGTGCGGCCTAAAGCCTAGCGCCTGTCCACCAGGGCATGGGCAATGGTGCCCAAGTCGACATACTCCAGCTCACTGCCTATGGGCACACCACGCGCCAGGCGGGTCACCTGAACACCCCGCCCCTTCAGGGCCTGGACGATGACATGAGCAGTGGCCTCACCTTCTGCGGTGAAATTGGTGGCCAGAATCACCTCTCGGACCTCAGGCATGTCGGCATCAGCATGGCCATCCAGTCGATCCATCAGCTGTTGAAGGCCGATTTCGCGCGGTCCTATGCCATCCAGCGGGTTGAGCTTGCCCATCAAAACAAAGTACAAGCCCTTGTAGGCCCCTGTGCGCTCCATGGCCGCCTGATCGGCAGGCGTCTCCACCACGCACAGCAAGCTGCGGTCACGCCGCGGATCCAGACAGGTCGAGCAGATCTCGTGCTCGGTGAACGTGTGGCACAGGGAACAGTGCCTCACGGTGGACACCGCATGTTCCAGCGCGCGCGCCAGCTGAAGTGCACCGGGACGGTCGTGCTGCAAAAGATGATGGGCCATGCGCTGCGCGGACCGAACGCCCACGCCCGGCAGGCGCCGCAGCGCCTGTACCAGCAATTCCAGCGATGCGTGACCTGTCATGCTGCCGACACTCGGCCGCGTGCCAGTCCAGGGGCGTCCGGCATGGGGTCAGAACGGAAACTTCATCCCACCAGGCAAACCGGGCATGCCAGCGGTCAGCTTGCCCATTTTTTCCTGTGTGGTTTCCTCTGCCTTGCGGACGGCCGCATTAAAAGCCGCGGCCACCAGATCCTCCAGCATGTCCTTGTCGTCCGCCAGCAGGCTCGGATCAATGGTGACGCGCCTGACATCATGTTTGCATGTCATGAGCACCTTGACCAGACCGGCTCCGGATTCACCGGTGACCTCGATATTGCCCAGTTCATCCTGGGCCTTCTTGAGGTTGTCCTGCATGGCCTGGGCCTGCTTCATGAGGCCGGCGAGTTGTCCTTTGTTGAACATGGCAATCCTTGGTATCGAAGTGTTGCAAATGGGGGCCGAATTTTCGTTTTGGCGTCATTCGCCATCCGGCCGCAATGTACCTGGCACGATTTTGCCGCCAAAGTCACGCATCATGTCCTGCACGAAAGGATCGGCAAGGATCAAGCGCTCTGCCTCGTCCTGACGTCGCCTGGACAGCGCAGCCGCACGCAAGGCCGGCGAGTCGGTGACCCGGCCGCTGCGCAGGGCCAGCCTCACTGCGTGCCCCTGCCGGGCCAACGCGGCCTCCAGTCGCTCACGGGTGTTTCCCTGCCCCAGCGATTCGTGTTGCACCTGCAGCGTCCATAGGTCTCCGTCGCGGTCCACCAGTTGAGACTGAAGCGCGAGTTCGCGCACCAGTGCCGTCACCAGCTCACTGCGCACCAACGCCTGCACCGTGTCATTCCAGAACGTACCTTGCTCGGTCGGCTGCAGTTCCCCCTGGCGCCCCGCAGCCCCGCCCTGCAACCGCCCGGCCGGCGAAGGCGCCTGCAAGTCCCGCACCGGAATCGACAGCACCTGCACCATGGACCCGCCCGCAGCGCCGCCTGAAGGTGGCGCGGCAGGAGCCGTCTTCCACGGCGACTGGGTGGCCAGGTCGACGTCGGTCAGCGAGCCGGCGTCCGATGGAACCGGCAGCAGAACCTCAGAAACCGGTACCGCTGGTTCGACGGGCTTCGCGACAACAGTTACAGGGGGCGACGCCGTCGCACGCTGGCTCGTGCCGGGTTCAGGTCGAACCGGTTCGCTGACCGAATTCAGAGTTTTTTTTTCCGCTGGAACGCCGGGTGCAGGCTTGAACGCCAGCAGCCGCAGCAGGACCATGGTGAGTCCGGCGTATTCGTCGGGCGCCAACCCCAGCTCCGCCCGCCCGTGCAGACAGAGGCTGTAAAGCAACTGGGTTTCATCGGCAGGCATCAGTGCAGCCAACTGGGCCAATCGGGCCTCATCCGGATCATCCGAGCCATGGGCATGGGCAACGGCCTGAAGGACGGCCATGCGCTGCAGCAGGCCGGTCATATCCTCCAGGGTAGAGGTGGCGCTCAGTCCATGCATGCGCAGGGTGTCCACCGATTCCACGACAGCCGCGCCGTCGCCCTGCGCCAGGGCCTCGATGAGACGGAAAACATGGGTCCGATCCACGGCGCCCAGCATCTGTCGCACGGCCACTTCCAGAAGTTGCCCCCCACCGAAGGCGATGGCCTGGTCCGTCAATGACAGCGCGTCTCGCATCGATCCACGGGCTGCCCTGGCGATCAGGCGCAAGGCCATAGGTTCGGCGGCCACCGACTCGGATTGCAGGACACGCGCCAGATGCTCCTGCACCGTCTCGGGCGCCATGGGGCGCAGATTGAACTGCAGGCAGCGAGACAGCACCGTCACCGGCACCTTCTGCGGGTCCGTCGTGGCCAGCACAAATTTGAGGTACTCCGGCGGCTCCTCCAGCGTCTTGAGCATGGCGTTGAACGCCGTGTTCGTCAGCATGTGCACTTCGTCGATCATGAAGACCTTGAAGCGCCCCTGCACCGGTTTGTAGACCGCCTGTTCCAGCAGGGCCTGCACCTCGTCCACGCCCCGGTTCGAAGCGGCATCCAGTTCGGTGTAGTCGACAAAACGGCCAGCATCGATGTCCTTGCAGGCTTCACAGACTCCACAGGGCTCGGCCGTGATACCCCCCTGGCCATCGGGACCAACACAGTTGAGCGACTTGGCCAGGATGCGGGAAACCGTGGTCTTGCCCACGCCTCGGGTGCCGGTGAACAGGTAGGCATGGTGCAGCCTCTGGCTGATCAGGGCATTGGTCAGCGCCTGCACCACATGCGACTGGCCCACCATCTCGGCAAAATGGCGAGGGCGGTATTTGCGGGCCAGGACAACGTAGGACATGCCACGAATTCTACGCGGCGGTCCCGGTCATGCTGGCGACGCCGGCGCTCTCAGCGGCGATGGCCTACAATCCCACCTGACGGGCCTTCCCGCATGGTGAAGCGGCCAACCGGGTCAGGTGGGGAACCAAGCAGCCCTAACTGTGTAGCCAGTGCCGGGGTCAAGGCTCGTCACCCCATCCCACGATTTCAGGTTGACGACCGGCCAAGGTAACGGACCACGCCCTCGCCCGCGGCCCGTCCGCTGGCCAGGCAAGCGGTCAGCAGATAGCCTCCTGTCGGAGCCTCCCAGTCGAGCATTTCGCCTGCGCAGAACACACCAGGCAGTCCTTCGCACATCAGGTCAGGGGTCAGGGCCTCGAACAGCACGCCCCCTGCCGAGCTGATGGCCTCGTCCAGTGGGCGCGTGGCCACCAGATGCAGTGGAAGCGACTTGATGCTGCGGACCAGGCGCTCGGTATCGGCCATGCCGTCCTTGCCCAGCACCTCGTACAGGAGCGCGGTCTTGATGCCCTCAAGGCCAAGCCGGCTGCGAAGGTGGCTCGACAGCGATCGGGAGCCGCGCGGGTGCATCACTTCTTTGCGAACGCGTTCAGCATCGTGGTCTGGCAACAAATCGAGCCACACGACTGCGTGTCCATGTCGGACGATTTCCTCTCGAAGCAGGGCCGAAGCGGCATAAACCAGGCTGCCTTCGATGCCTGT
>SBFU01000053.1 GCA_006227785.1 Burkholderiales bacterium | reverse complement strand
ACAGATCGTGGCTTGGGCCAGCCGCTCGGGGCAGCAGCGGGCGCGTTGGCACGGGCCAGCGGCGACATCGACAGCGCCGCCAGCCACTGCAGACATCGGCGCCGGAGCATGGCCTGAGGCGGTTGGGCGAGCCACGGGGCAGGACGCTGACGCATGTGCCCATGGTAGCGCCACTGTCGCTGGCGTGACTGTTCGGGGCCCTGAATCCTCAGGGTTTCCACTTGGATCGTCTGGCGATTTCAACGCCAAAGTTCTATAAACAGGTGTGCATTTTTCACACCTGCACGAACGGCGTCTGCCAGGACGACCGGTCGGCCCACATCCGGAGACAAGTCCATGCCCCTCTTTCATCCGCGTCCTGCTGCGGCCCTTCTGGCCGTGGCTTTGCTGCCCGCTGTGGCCATGGCCGAGCGTGTTTCGGTGCGCTACGACGACGAAGCCAGGCCCTTTCCCTCCAACCAGCTGACGGTACCTGATTTTTCCCAGGCCACCCTGCGGCGGGTGAACCTGCCCCTGCCGGACTGCAGTGTGCGGGTGAGCGATTGCCAGGACATTGCGGTGATCAACCAGCTGGACGGTTTCTCCACGCAGCCGCGCATCACGGTGCCTTTCACCGGTGACATCGACCCGGCGTCGGTCAACAGCAAGACGGTGTTCCTGTTCAACCTGGGCGACACGCTCACACTGCGCGGGTTTGGCGAACGGGTGGGCATCAACCAGATCGTCTGGGATCCTGCCACCCGCACGCTGGCATTCGAGCCCGACGAGCTGCTGGCCGAGCGCTCCCGCTACGTGCTCATCGTCACCAACGGTGTGCGTGACAGCCAGGGCAAGAAGCTCAAGGTGGCCGACTTCTACGAGGCGCGCGGACCGAAGAAAGGTCGGCCATATGGGCTGGAGCAGCATCCGCGTGAACTGCGCATGGCGGTGAGTTCGGTGCGCAGCAGGCTGCGCGGGCAGAATGTGGTGGCGGCTTCGCTCTTCACCACCCAGAGCAGCACCGGCGACCTGCTCAAGATCATGCGCCAGATCAAGGCCAGCCGCCCCGCGCCGGCCAATTTCGAGATCGGGTCGTCGGCCGCCGGCAGCGTGCGTGCGGTGTTCGATGTGGCCTCGCTGGCCGGCATCCAGTTCAACCGGCAGACCGGTACGGCGCCGGCGTTCTTCCAGTCTTTCCTGCCGACACCGGCCCTGCAGGTGGTGCCCGGCAGCGTGGCCCAGGTGGCCTACGGCCGCTACAGCTCGCCGAACTACCAGGGTGCCGACCAGAGCATTCCCGCCACGCCCACGCTGACGGGTCAGCCCCGCGCACTGGGCAGTCATGAGCTGGTGTTCCAATTGTTCGTTCCCGCAGGCCAGCAGCCGGCGGGCGGCTGGCCGGTGGTGGTGTTCGGCCATGGCTTCACCGACAGCATGTACGGTGCGCCCTGGACCCTGGCCTCGGTCATGGCATCTCGTGGCCTGGCCACCCTGTCCATCAACGTGGTGGGCCATGGTGGCGGCGCCGCCGGCACGCTCAACGTGCTGCAGGCAGGACAGGCGCCCGTGGTCGTTCCGGCCGGCGGACGCGGCTTCGACCAGGATGGCAATGGCGCCATCGACAGCACCGAGGGCGTGAATGCCGCACCGCCGCGGACCATCATCGGCAGCCGCGACGGCTTGCGCCAGACAGTGGTCGACCTGATGCAGCTGGTGCGTCAGATCGAGGTCGGCATGGATGTGGACGGTGACGGTACCGCCGATCTCAACCCCGGGCGCATCTACTATGCAGGCCAGTCGTTCGGCGGCATCTACGGCACCATGCTGCTGGGTGTGGAACCCAACATCCGGGCGGGCGTGCCCAATGTGCCGGGCGGCTCGATCACCGAAGTGGCACGACTTGGGGGTTTCCGCGCGCTGACTGGCCTGGCACTGGCCACCCGGCAGCCGCCCTTGCTGAACCTGCCGCCGTCGCCGAGCCTGCCCCTGCCGTTGAACTTCAACGAGAACATGCCCCTGCGCGATCTGCCACCGGTGGTCAACGACGTGCCTGGGGCACTGGGTATTGCCGAGGTGCTTGATCGCTTCGAGTGGGTGCAGCAGTCGGGCAACCCGGTGTCCTACGCGTCGCTCATCCGTCAGCAACCGCCCGCCGGCCACGCGCGAAAGCCCGTCATCTTCCAGGTGGCCAAGGGCGACACCACCGTGCCCAACCCGACCAGCAGTGCCATTGTGCGCGCTGGCGACCTCAAGGACCGCACCACCTATTACCGCCACGACCTGGCCTATGCGTTCGACCCGACGCTGCCGCGCAACCCCCACACATTCCTGACCAACATCGCCCTGCCGCAGGCAGCGCCGATTGCGGTGGGGGCCCAGACCCAGATCGCGGTGTTCTTCCAGTCGGATGGCGCTGCGGTGATCGACCCCGATGGCGCTGGCCCGCTGTTCGAGGTGCCCATCGCCGGTCCCTTGCCGGAGGGCTTGAACTTCCTGCCCTGACCGGCACCAGGCGACAAAAAAGCGCGGGCGACCGCGCTTTTTTGTTGTCCGGACATCCTTGTCAGAACCGGTAGCCAACGCTCAGGGTGTAGCCCTCGATCTTTGCCCCGCCTTTGTTGTAGTAGGACATGTAGTCGGCGCTGAACGTGAGGTTGCCGCCCGGAATGATGCGGATACCGCCGCCATAGGAGATGTCGGTATCGTCGGCTTTGCCGAGCCCCCTGAAGTCCAGTTCGCTCTGGGCCGCACCGACACGGCCGAACAACTCCACGGGTCCCAGGGGCAGGCGGCCGCCGACGTACACGCCGAGGATCTGGTTCACCTTGGCGCGGCCATTGAGCAGCTGGCTGCCGCTGCTGTTGAAACGGTCGTCATTGATATGGCCTGCCGCCAGACCTTCAAGAGTCAGGCCCAGCAGGGGCGAGACGCCGATGACGGCACGACCCATGGCCGGGTTGGCCTTGGCCGAGACGCCCAGCAGCGGTACCGACAGGCTGGTGGTCATGGCCGAATAGCCCAGTTCGCCGTAAACCAGCTGGGCCTGGGCGGCACCGGCGGTGCCGAGTGCGAAGGCAGCGGCCAGAATGGACTTGAGGTGGGTGGGTTTCATGGTGTCGCTCCAAGGGTGTAGACGGTTCAGACCGGGTTGGGGTCGTTGGCCTCGGCAAGGTTCCCGCACCGGTTGCCTGCCGAAGGCTGTTCAGTCTAGCGGCGCCATGCTGTGGCGCACGGTCTGTTTGCGTTTCGTAACGTCGCTATCAGTCGAACGCAAATGGTCCCGGATAGTCACCGATGGGCAACAGGTGTGTGACCAGATCGGGCCCGGCGCGCCACACATGCAACCCCATGGCCGGAGGCTCCAGCGTGTAACTGCCTCGTGATTCGCCCACCTCCAGCGCGATCTGGTGCGCGGTGGATGGCACGGTCATGGCCACTGTGTGGGCAAGGCGACACTGCACGCTGCGGTGGATGTGCCCGCAGATGATGCGTTCAATCTGGTGGTGTCGAGACACGATCCGGATGAATTCATCTCTTCCTTCCAGCAGGCCCATGGCGTCCATGTGACCGATATGGGTCCGGAAGGGCGGGTGGTGCATGGCCAGCAGCGTGGTTTTGTCGGGCTCTTCGGCAAGGGTGTGCTCAAGCCAATCCAGTCTTTGCGCGCACAGGGCGCCATGGCCTGCGCCGGGTACCACGGTGTCCAGCGCAACCAGACGCATGTTCGGCAGATTCACCGTGTACTGGATGAAGCGGCGGGCTTGAGGGTCGATCAGGTACCGATGCTCAGGAAATGCCGCCTGCAATGCCTCCCTGTGGTCGTGGTTGCCCACCATCAACCAGACGGGCAGTGTCAGCGGTTCGAGCAACTGGCGCAGGTGGGCATAAGAGGCGGGTGAGCCCGCGTCAACCAGGTCGCCGGTCAGCAGCACGCCCGCCGGGACGGGTGTCAAGGCCTTGATGTGCTGCACCGCAGCGCGCAGAGCGGCGGCGGTGTCCACCCGGCCATCAAGCAGGCGACCGGGCGAAAGAATGTGGGTGTCGGACAGCTGGACGAGTTGATGGTGGGCGGCTGGCGCTGGCATGGAGCTCTTTGGCAGGTGCACTTCGGGGGCAGCTCTGTTGATCCCGCAAGCGCAAGTTCAAGGTCAGCAACACTCTCATTTTTTGAGGGCGCCAGCAAGCGCCCCGAGGTCCCGAAAAGCTCGATTTCGCCGGAAGCGCCGCTTTTTTCGACGAAACGTCGATGCGGGAGGGGCGCGCCGTGCCCTGTCGCGCCAGACAGAGCCCGCGACCGAGGCCATCTGCGTGCGGACCCCCCGTTCGGCCCATGGTCAAAGGCGGCCAGCTGGCCTAAGCTGACCTGGTCTGAAACCACGGAGGTTGCACATGACCGCTCTGAGACGCGTGCCGCGGGCGGGATGGGTACCGGTCGGGCTGCTCTGCCTGGCTTTGCTCGCGGGCTGCGAGGAAGGCCAGTGGCATGTGGATGGTCGTGGCAGCGGTCCACCACTCGGCACGGTCGATCGGCCTTTTCGAACCATCGGCGAGGCGGTGAGGCGAGCCGGCCCAGGAGACGTGATTCATGTGGCGCCCGGGCTCTACCGGGAGAACATCCGGCTCTCGCCCGGTGTGGCGCTGGTGTCGTCCCGAACCGGGGCGGCGATCCTGCACGGGGGGGCAAGCCGCGACGGCGGGCAGCCCACCGTGGTGATGGCCGATGGCGCACGGCTTTCAGGCTTCACGGTCACCGGCGGATACATCGGTGTGTTGTGTGAAACCGGTGTACCGGTCATTGAACGCAATGTCGTGCGAGGCAACCATGGGGGCAGCGGTCTTTCCTTGCTGGACGGCTGCGATGCGCAGGTGCTCAACAACACCGTCCTGGGGCAACTGGGCGATCCCGTCCGGAACACCACCCGCGGCATCTATGTGGAGCGAGCCCGTCCGACACTGCGCAACAACATCGTGATGGACAACGACATCGGTCTCCAGGCCTATCAGGCTCGCCCGATCGAGGTCCACAACCTGTTCTGGAGCAACCGCCGGAACCTGGGCGAAGGGTTGACGCCGGGGGAGGGCACGTTGCAGCTCGACCCGCTGTTGCGCGATGTGACCGTGGACGATCTCCGTTTGTCAGGCAGGTCGCCAGCCCGCGATGCGGGTGACCCCCGCTGGGAGTTCAACGACGCCGATGGCAGCCGCTCGGACATCGGCGCCTTCGACGGCGATGGCGGTTACCCGGTGGGTCTGCCAGCCCAGCAGTACTTTCTTGAGTCGGTGCTGGGTGCCATCGATAGGGAAGATGGCCTGCAGCTGGATGGCACCAGCCGGCTGCAGCAGGATCTGCTGTTCTGGTTCGATGCCTCGGGGCGCAACACCACTGGTGCTCTTGATGCCTGGACAGTGATCAGCCGGGCGGTGCCGGTCCTGACCGCTGGCCGCTACCGGGCTCGCCTGCACAACAGCGCCACGCCGCCTTTCCTGCGGTGCCGGGTGGTGACGGTGAGCTTCGGCGGCGCTCCGCGCGGCCAGGCTTACTACCAGGATGCCAGGGGCGGTTGCCAGAACCCCGACAACGAACTGGGGCGCAGCGGCGCCCCGATTGCCGGGGGTGAGCTGCAACTGGGCAGCTGGCAGCAAGGATTGGCCGATGACCCGGAGGCCGTGGCCACGCTGGAGCACGAGCTGGGCCATGTGCTGGGTCTCCGGCATGTTTTTCGCGGTGACACCATCATGGGGCAGCCCCATGCGCTGGAGCCTGGTTTCAAGGCGACCGAGCGGGAGGCTTTTGGCCTGCTCTACCGGCACCCGCCCGGCACGGGTTTCGAGCACCTGCTGCAGACCGGCGATCTGAGCGCCGATGTGTTGCACCCGTTTCCACGGGTGGACGGGATCGAGCGCTGGGACGTGGAGACCGGACGGTGGCAGGGTGGAACGTGGCAGGGCCACCAGCTTCCGCGCAGCCGGGATGCATGGGCGGCGCGGGGCGACTACCTCTTGCTGACCGGATCACGCATGACCCTTCGCTGGCTCACCGAAGGTCGGACCAACCAACGGCCTGCAGACCATGCGCCACCCCGGGTGTTGTTTGGCGGGCGCGTGTACACCATTGACCTGGAAGGCCAGCAGTGCGGCACATCGGCATCCGGGTCGGCCTGCGCGCCTGGTGAACCGACAAATGACCGGGTGGGGCGCCCGGCGCGCGCTCTCAAGTGGCAGGTGCCCGGCGATGCGCAATCCGGCTGGCTGGTGGTGAAGGCGCGTGGCATGGCCAGCAACCCGGTCTGGCTGGACATCCGCTGAAGTCTTGCCGCCCTCGCTCAGTGGCTCGCTGCCACCAGGCGAACCGTGTAACTGCTCTGCCCTTGTGACCAGGCCAGCAGCCGGTCGATATTGGGGTGTTTGCCGGGATGGGCCAGGGCATCGGCCGTGTGTTCGGCGTACCACTGCAGTCCCAGCGCGGCCGCTTCGGGTGTGATGACGCCGCCGTGCTGTGTGGCCAGCGCGTGGTAGACGGCCAGGGAGCCGGCCTGACCCGGCCGGTTCTCGATGGTGGCCACCACCGTTGCGGTGGCGTCGGTCAGTTCCAGGGCAGCCAGGTGGGCCACAGAGGGCAGCTGGCGAAGGCGTTCGGCAAAATTCATGGTGCTCATCCGACCGGGCGCAGGGCAGAGCGGCGCTGCGCAAATCACAGATCGTAGTCGACCGACTGTTCGGGCAGCACGCTCAGGTCCAGGGGGCGCACCGCACCCATCCACATGGCGCGATCGCGGTGATCGATCAGGTCCTGACCGGTGATGGGGTGGATGAACACCACCAGACCCTTGCGATTGAGGGCCAGCCAGGGGACGACCTCGGCGAACAGGGCCGCCTTGAAAGCCAGCTGGCAGCTCCAGTCGGGGTGGGGCCCGACCGGCTGCTGATGCACACGCCCCATCTTGAGGGGAAAACGCGCCGCGGCCGCCTCGCACAGCGCACGGGCCTGGTCCAGGGTGGAAGCGTCGAAATAGACGT
>SBFU01000274.1 GCA_006227785.1 Burkholderiales bacterium | reverse complement strand
ACTCGGCCGCCAGGTCAATGTCCAGGCTGGTGCTGCGGTCGCCCCTGCTTCCAGCATTTTCGGGTTCGTCTCCCAGCGGACGCTGGGCCACCTCTTCGTTCCACCAGGCCTTGGCCCTTGCAACCTCACGGGATTCGGTGCGGCGCCTGCGCATGAGAACCGCCAAGGCCAGCAGGCTCAGAAGCAGGAGCAGGGCCATGCCGTAGAGCCACCAGTTGCGCTGACCGGCGTTTTCCAACTGCGCCTGGAGGTCCGCGATCTGCGCGCGGTTCTTGGCCTCTTCGTCGCGCAGACCCTGCGCTTCCGCCTCCAGAACCGCCAGCTTCTGGGCGTCGCGCATGACATCCTCAGGCGACGCATTCAATGCCTTCCAAAGGAGACCCGCCGCCTGGCGCACATCTTCGGATGAGGCCGGCTCGCTCAACAGGCTCAGAGACAGCCTCAGCACCGGATCCCTCTCGATACCCAGATTGATGTCAACCGGGTCAAGCTGAAGACGCGGACCCGGCGGGGCTGGTGGTGCAGGACGACGGACCACGCTGGCGGGCCGTGGAGGCCTGGGTGGGGCCGTACGCGCGGCCGGGCGGGCGGCTGGGGCCGCAGCCAGGGTCCCCGGCTCCTGATCAGATGGGCCACCCGAACGCTGCTCGGACGGCACCGGTGCCGCTGTGGCGCCGCCCTGCGCCGGCGCCGAATCGGATGCCAGTGCCTGGCCGGGAGCGACCGAGGGGAGCGCTTGGGCGGGGGGTGCCTGCTGCGCCAGTGGTTCGGAAATCGGGTCTGCCAGAAGCACGTAGCGGCGACTGAACGGAGCTTCGCAGCCCGCCCGAACGAACACGGTGACAATGGGTTCGTTGATGGCCTGTGTGGTCTGGATGCGCAGGGAAGCCCCGGCATCGGGTGCCGTCTGCTGAATCTGGGTCTGGACGCCGCCCACCCGCGTGTCGCCATAGAACACCTCGGCAGAGAGGCAGAGCGACGATGCGTCCTCACCCGGGGAGAGCAGCACCTGGGCACGGATGTCCAGCGGACGGCCGATCACGGCGGCGCCACTGTAGCGACCCAAGGTGACTGCTGAACTGCTGACGGCAGTTGATAGCAAAATACAGCCCAACCAGAATTGGCGCACGTCAGTTTCCCTTTAATCCGTCGGTGCAACATTTTGTCATAGCAACTTCGCGCAATCCGGCAAATAACGCTTAATCATGCAAACTGTTTATCGAATCTGTGGCATTGTCGGCACGGGCGCCATGGGCCGGGGGATCGCCCAGATGGCGGCGCAGGCCGGCAGTGAGGTCATCCTCTATGACGCCCAGGAAGGTGCTGCACAGAAGGCCCGTGAGGCGCTGGCCGCAACCTGGGAGAAGCTGGTCGAGAAAGGAAAACTCGATGCGGCCACGGCGCAGGGCTATGTCGGCCGCCTGAGCCAGGCGACCTCCATTGCCGACCTGGCAAGCTGCGACCTGGTGGTCGAGGCCATTGTCGAGAAGCTGGACGTCAAGCAGCGGCTGTTTCAGCAGCTGGAAGAGGTGCTGGGCCCTGACGCGGTACTGGCCACCAACACGTCTTCGCTGTCGGTGACCGCGATCGGTGCCGCGCTCAAGCGCCCGTCCCGGCTGGCCGGATACCACTTCTTCAACCCCGTACCCCTGATGCGGGTGGTCGAGGTCATTGCAGGGCTCAAGACGGACCCCAGGGTGTGCGAGCAGCTGACGGAATACAGTCGCCAGTTTGGTCATACCCCGGTATCGGCACAGGACACACCGGGCTTTATTGTCAATCACGCCGGTCGGGGCTACGGGACCGAAGCCTTGCGCGTGGCGGGTGAGCGGGTGGCCGACTTTGCCACCATCGACCGCATCCTGAAGGACCAGATGGGTTTCAGACTCGGTCCGTTCGAGCTGATGGACCTGACGGCGCTCGATGTGTCGCATCCGGTCATGGAGTCCATCTACCGCCAGTACTACGATGAGCCCCGTTACCGACCCAGCGTGATCACCGCGCAGCGCCTGGCGGCAGGGGTGGTCGGCAAGAAGGTGGGCGATGGGTTCTATGCGTACGTGAATGGAGCGGCTCAAGTTCCTGAAGAGCCCCCAACACCTCAGGTGGACGTGATTCCTCCGGTCTGGGTGTCTCCCAAGGCGGCCCGGCGCCAGGAGCTGTACCAGCTGCTCAAGGACCTGGGCGCCTCGATCGAGACCGCGGCGGCACCTTCTTCTGCGGCGCTGATTCTGGTGGCTCCCCTGGGACTGGACGTGACCACCCTGGCGGCGGTCGATCGACTTGACCCGGCCCGCACGGTGGGCATCGACATGATGCTTGATGACAAGGCCACGCGGCGGCGTGTGCTGGCCACCAATCCCGCCACCCGCAGCGATATGCGCGATGCGGCACACGCGTTGTTTGCACGGGACGGCAAGGCGGTCAGCGTGGTGCGCGACAGCGGAGGCTTTGTGACCCAGCGGGTGGTGGCGACGATCATCAACATTGCCACCGACATGTGCCAGCAGGGCATCTGCAGCCCGGCCGACCTGGATCTGGCCGTGACGCTTGGGCTGGGGTATCCGATGGGTCCGCTGGCCATGGGTGACCGGATCGGACCGGCCAACGTGCTGGAAATCCTGTTCAACATGCAGACCGTGTACGGAGACCCCCGATACCGCCCTTCTCCGTGGCTGCGCCGCCGCGGAGCACTGGGTCTGAGCCTGACGCACGAAGAGGCGTGACCATGACCGCCAGCCTCAAGAGCCACAGCCATGGGCACACCATGGTCCTGACCATCAGCAATCCGGAGCACCGCAATGCGCTGGGTCCGGATATCTACGCCGCCGGGGTCGAAGCCCTCAATGTGGCGGAGATCAATCCGGATGTCCGCAGCGTGGTCATTACCGGTGAGGGCCGCCATTTCTGCGCCGGTGGCAATCTGCAGCGGCTGCAGGCCAACCGCCAGCAGCCTCCCGAGGTGCAGGCCGCCAGCATCGAGGGGCTGCACAACTGGATCGAGACCATTCGCGCCTTCCCGAAACCCGTCATGGCTGCCGTTGAAGGCTCATGCGCTGGTGCGGGTTTTTCGCTGGCACTGGCCTGTGACCTGCTGGTGGCCGCTGAGGACAGCGTTTTCGTGATGGCCTATGTGAATGTGGGACTGTCGCCGGACGGGGGGGCGACCTGGAGTCTGATGCGCGCCCTGCCCCGCTCGACCGCACTGCAGTTGCTCATGGGTGGCGAGCGCATAGACGCCCAGCGCCTGCATCAACTGGGCCTGGTCTCACGCATCAGCGCCAGCGGCCAGGCTCTGGAGGATGCGCTGGTCTGGTCCGAGTTGCTCAATACCCGTGCACCCAACGCGATGGCCAGCATCAAGGAACTGGCCAACGAGGCGTTGAACCAGCCGCTGCACACCCAGCTGGCCAGCGAACGCGATCACTTCGTGCGCAACCTGCACCACCCGAATGCGGGTGAAGGCATTTCCGCCTTCATCGAAAAGCGACCACCGAACTACCGCTGAGGCCTCTGGCCCGGCAGGGAACCGCCGCCCAATTGGCGGCGTCATGCAAACCCTAAGCCCCGTTGGCGTCCCTGTGGCGACAATGGGGACGAAATCAGTCACTCATAAGACAGCCCATGGACGAACCCATTCTGACAATGGAAGAACGCGAGTCGATCAACAGCGGACGCTGGTTCGGCAGCCTTTCACCTTCACTGAGACACGACATTCTCCGATGCGCCTACGTCAAGCGTTTCAAGGACGGCGACCTGATCGTGGCCCGTGGCGATCCACCGTCGGAGTGGACGGCCGTGGCCAAGGGTGCGGTACGCGTGAGCTCGACGTCCTTGTCTGGCAAGCAGATCACGCTCACCTACGTCGAGCCCGGTGTGTGGTTTGGGGATGTCGCGATGTTCGACGGCGACCAGAGGACACACGACGCCTATGCGCATGGCGCCACCACCTTGTTGTGTGTGGCACGCAACGATTTTCAGAAGATTCTCGCGCAGCATGTGGAGTTGTACGAAGCGCTGATGCGCCTGCAGGCGCGTCGCATCCGGACCCTGTTCGGTCTGGTGGAGGACCTCAACACCCTCCCCTTGCGCTCACGCCTGGCCAAACAGCTGCTGCACCTGGTTCGAAGCTACGGCGTCCCCTGCCTCTCGGATGGCAGCGAAATGCGCATCGGACTGCAGCTGGCCCAGGAAGAGCTGGCCCAGTTGCTGGGCGCCTCCCGCCAGCGCGTCAACCAGGAGCTCAAGTCCATGGAGCGCGAGCATGCCATCCGCATCGAGCAGGGTGGTCTGGTGGTGCGCGATCGCGCCATGCTGATGCGCATCGCCGAAGCCGAGTCCTGACCACCGATGGGGTGAATGACGCTGGCCGACAGCCCGCACTGACCCTGTCGAGCCAGCCGTGCACCAGGGCAGGTGTCCGCGGCGGGCATGACTTGCATTCCCCGCAAGAGATACAGCCATGAGCGACACACCCCAATTCACTGGTACACGACCCGTATCCGGACAGCATGCCTTCGATACAGGGGCCCTCGGTGCCTGGCTGGAGCAGCATCTCGAAGGCTTTCAGGGTCCACTGTCCGTTGAAATGTTCAAGGGCGGACAATCCAATCCGACCTACAAGCTGATCACGCCAGCGCGGCACTACGTGATGCGGGCCAAGCCCGGCCCTGTCGCCAAATTGCTGCCGTCGGCACACGCCATCGAACGCGAATTCCGGGTCATGAGCGCGTTGCGGCAGACAACGGTGCCGGTGGCGCAAATGCACGTGCTGTGTGAAGACGAGTCGGTGATCGGGCGCGCCTTCTACATCATGGAGTGTGTCGATGGCCGGGTCATGTGGGACCAGTCGTTGCCCGACATGACCCGTGACGAACGCGGCGCCATCTACGATGAAATGAACCGGGTCATGGCCAGCCTGCACTCGGTGCGACCAGCCGATATCGGGCTGAGCGACTACGGCAAACCCGGCAACTACTTCGAGCGCCAGATCGGCCGCTGGAGCAAACAGTACGTGGCTTCGATCACACAGCCGATTGAAGCCATGGATCGGCTGATGGCCTGGTTGCCCGAACACATTCCGGCCATGGCGCGGGACGAGTCGATGGTGTCGATCGTGCATGGTGACTACCGACTGGACAACCTGATGTTCCACCGGAGCCAACCCCGGGTGCTGGCCATCCTGGACTGGGAACTCTCGACGCTGGGCCATCCGCTGGCCGACTTCAGTTACCACTGCATGGCCTGGCACATACCGCCTGGCGCCTTCCGCGGCATCGGTGGCCTGGATGTGCAAGCGCTTGGCATACCCGACGAGGACAGCTATATCGAGCGCTATTGCGAACGGACCGGGTTTGCCACACCCGGGCAACTCAAGGCGGACTGGAACTTCTACCTGGCCTACAACCTGTTCCGCCTGGCCGCCATCCTGCAAGGCATTGCCAAGCGGGTCGAGATGGGCACCGCCTCCAGTGCACAGGCCGTGTCGTCGGCCGCAGGCGCACGCCCGCTGGCCGAGCTGGCATGGGACTTCGCCCGCCGCCACTGACATCCACATCACCCACGACACCGATTCATCACGGAAGGAAGACCATGCATTTCGATTACACCGACAAGGTCAAGGACCTGCGCGAGCGCCTGCTGGCATTCATGGACGAGCACATCTACCCCAATGAGGGACGGTTCCATGCCGAAATCGCCGCCAACCGGGCCAAAGGCAACGCATGGATCCCGACCAGCCTGATCGAAGAACTCAAGCCCAAGGCCCGCGCCGCAGGGCTGTGGAACCTGTTTCTTCCCCAGTCCAAGCGGGCGCCGGAAGGCCTGAGCAACCTGGAATACGCACCGATGTGCGAGATCATGGGCCGGGTACCGTTCGCGGCCGAGGTGTTCAACTGCTCGGCACCCGACACCGGCAACATGGAAACCCTGGAGCGTTACGCCAGCGAAGCCATCAAGGACGAATGGCTGGAACCTCTGCTCAGAGGCGAGATACGCTCGGCCTTTCTGATGACCGAGCCGGAGGTGGCGTCCTCGGACGCCACCAACATCCAGTGCCGGATCGAACGGGACGGTGACGAGTACGTGATCAACGGCCGCAAGTGGTGGTCGTCCGGCGCTGGTGACCCGCGCTGCGCCGTCTATATCGTCATGGGCAAGACCGACCCCGAAGCACCCCGCCACTCACAACAGAGCATGATCGTGGTGCCGGCCAAGACGCCGGGCATCACGGTGCTGCGCCCGCTGTCCGTCTTTGGCTACGACGACGCGCCACATGGCCATATGGAGGTGCTGCTGGAGAACGTGCGTGTGCCGGCGAGCAACCTGCTGCTTGGCGAAGGGCGTGGCTTTGAAATCGCGCAGGGGCGCCTGGGTCCGGGCCGCATCCACCACTGCATGCGCTCGATCGGCGCCGCCGAGCGCGCGCTGGAGCTGATGTGCAAGCGGCTGAACAGCCGGGTCGCCTTCGGCAAACCGATCTCGGCCCAGTCGGTCTGGCATGAGCGCATTGCCGATGCCCGTTGCCGCATCGAGATGGCCCGTCTGCTCACACTCAAGGCCGCCTACATGATGGACACGGTCGGCAACAAGATCGCCAAGGCCGAGATCGCCATGATCAAGGTGGTGGCCCCCAACATGGCCTGCGACATCATCGACATGGCGATCCAGGCCCACGGCGGTGGTGGCGTCAGCGATGACTTCCCGCTGGCCTTCAGCTATGCCAACCAGCGCACCCTGCGACTGGCCGACGGTCCGGACGAGGTCCACCGCAATGCCATCGCCAAGCTGGAACTGGCTCGACACATGGCCATCAAGTCGGATGTCGAGATGCCGGTGACACGGGGTTGCTGACACAAGATGCTGGCCGAAATGTGCCGGGAGGGGCCAGACGGCCCCCTGGGAGCGGGTACAATGCCAGCTTCGTCGGAGCGTAGCGCAGCCTGGTAGCGCATCTGCTTTGGGAGCAGAGGGTCGCGAGTTCGAATCCCGCCGCTCCGACCA
>SBFU01000492.1 GCA_006227785.1 Burkholderiales bacterium | reverse complement strand
CTCTCACCTTCACCTTCCTCGGGCTGGTGCTGGCGTCGGTGGTGTTCAACGTTCCATTCATGGTGCAACCCATGCTGAGGGCTTATGAGGCCATTCCCCGGCAACTGCTGGAGGCGGGTCTGGTCAACGGGCTGAGGCCGCACGAGATCTTCTGGCGCATCGAGCTGCCGCTGATCTGGCCAGGTGTCCTGTCGGCGCTGGTCATCACCTTTGTGCACACGCTGGGCGAATTCGGTGTGGTGCTGATGGTGGGCGGCAGCATCCCGGGAGAGACCAAGACCATCGCCATTGCCATCTACGACCGGGTGCAGGCCTTCGACCTGGCCAGCGCCCACCTGATGTCCCTCACGCTGGTGGTGTTCTCCATGGTCGCGGTGGCCGCGTCACTGCTCGCCAGCCGGCGCCTGAGCCAGGCGCACCGCAGGGGTGCCCGCACATGAGCCTGGTGTTGGCCATCGACCAGCAGCTGCCGATGCGGCTGGCGGGTTCGCTGCGCTGTGAACCCGGCCAGCTGGTGGCGCTGGTGGGCCCGTCGGGCGCCGGCAAGACCTCACTGCTGCGGACCGTGGCGGGTCTGATGCGGCCGCAAAACGCCCGCGTCCTCGTTGGGAGCAGCGTCTGGTGCGACAGCGCTGCGGGTGTCTTTGTGCCGCCACAGTCACGCCGTGTTGGCCTGGTGTTCCAGGACTACGCCCTGATGCCGCATCTGAGCGCGCTGGACAATGTCGCCCTGCCCCTGCGCGGCCCCCGGCGGCTGGCACAGGCGCAGGTCATGCTGGAGCGTGTGGGGCTGACGCGCGAGCAGATGCAGCGGCGGCCGGCCGGTCTGTCCGGGGGGCAGCAGCAACGCGTCGCGCTGGCCCGGGCGCTGGTGCGCCAACCGCAGGTGCTGCTGCTGGACGAGCCGTTCTCGGCGGTCGACCAGATGACCCGTCAGCAGCTGTACGGCCTGCTGGCCGAGCTGCGGGAAGACATTGCCGCACCCATGCTGCTGGTGACGCATGACCTGCACGAGGCGCGGCTGCTGGCCGACGAGCTGGTGGTGATGGCCGAAGGCGTGGTGCTGCAGCAAGGACGGGCCGATGCCATCCACCGCACCCCGCGCAACCCGCGGGTGGCTGACATCGTGGGCCTGGCCAACCGTTTCGAGGGGGTGTGGGAAGGCCCGGACACCGACAGTGACGCGGGCAGCGGCTGGCTGCGATGGGGCCATGAACCGCACAGCCTGCGCCTGCCGGTGCGCGACAAGGGCCGCATTCCGGTGGGCCAGCGGGTGAGCTGGGTGGTACCGGGCGAAGGCCTGCAGTTGTGCAGCGCCGACGCGGGCAGCCCCGACGGTGCGGGCAAGCCCCCAGCCAGGGGACTGCAACTCAACGTCAGCCTGAACCAGCTGCGACACCTGGGCGAGGTCTGGCTGTTGCACCTGCGCTGTGACACGGGTCCACAGGCCGTGTTTCGCCTGATGTTGACCGGACCCCAGGTCCTGCCGCTGCACGTCGGTCAGGCCTTGCGCCTGTGCCTTGACCTCGACATGGTGCACATCATGCCGGTGCGCACCGGCGCCGGAACCGCCCTGCCCGGACAGGTTCAGGACGCCCGCTGACCCTATCAGTCGAACAGACCGCGCTGCCCCGTCAGCGCCGATGGCGAGAACCGGCTGCTGTCCAGCGGCTGTCGCCCGGTGTTGAGTCCGAGGCGTTGACAGGCCTTGCCGAACCGCTGGCGCATCAGTTCAGACCAGATGCCCTGCCCCTTCATGCGGGTGGCGAAGTCGGCCCGGTAGTCCTGGCCACCGTGCAGGTCCTGCACGCGCGCCATGATGCGCTCGGCACGCTCGGGCACATGCTGTTGCAGCCACTGGCGGAACATGGGCTTGAGCTCCCAGGGCAGGCGCAGCACCTGGTAGAAGGCACGGGTGGCGCCGGCCTCGGCGGACGCTTGAAGCACCTGCTCCATGTCCTCGTTGAGAAAGGGGATCTGGGGTGACACACTCACCCCCACCGGCACGCCGGCTTCGGCCAGGGTGCGGATGGTGCGCAGCCGCCGGTGCGGGGCGGCGGCCCGTGGCTCCAGCCGTCGGGCCAGCCCGGCGTCGAGGGTGGTAACGGTGACATAGACCGCCGCCAGCCCGAGCCGTCCCATGGGCGCGAGCAGGTCCAGGTCGCGCTCGACCCCGCTGCCCTTGGTGACGATGGCCACCGGGTGGCGTGCGGCGTGCAATACCTCCAGCACCGCGCGCGTCAGGCGCAGTTCGCGTTCGACGGGCTGGTAGGCGTCGGTGACCGTGCCCAGGGCCAGCAGGTCGGGACGGTAGGCAGGCCCCGTCAGCTCGCGCTGCAACACGGCCGCGATGTTCCGCTTGGCAATGATGCGGGTCTCGAAATCGAGCCCGGGCGACAGGTTGAGGTAGCTGTGGCTGGGCCGCGCGTAGCAGTAGGCACAGCCGTGTTCGCAACCCCGGTAGGGGTTGAGCCCGAGCGAAAAGCCGATGTCCGGTGAGTCGTTGCGGGTGATGGCGCTGCGGGCGTCCTCCCAGATGACCTGGGTGGCCGTTGGCGCTTCAACCGCCTCGACCAGCGCGGACAGGGTGTCCCAGCCGTCATCGAAGGCCGCGCGCTGGTCGCGCTCGAACCGGTGCGGCTGCCGATGGGGCACGCCGCGGCCTTTGAGGACACGCAATGGAAACAGGAACTCCGCCATGCACAATACTGTACATAAATACAGTGTTGTGCACAAGCACCACCTTGGTCAGCGGGCCGGCAACACCGTCCCCCGGCACTCACCGAAGCCGATACGGGCCGCACCAGCTTTCTCGCACCAGCCGCGCAACACCACCGCATCACCATCTTCCAGGAAGGTGCGCGTCTCGCCGCCCGGCAGATGCAGCGGGTTCTTGCCACCGCCCGTCAGCTCGATCAGGGCGCCGGCCTGGTCCAGCGTCGGCCCCGACAGGGTGCCGCTGCCGAACAGGTCGCCCGGCTGCAGATTGCAGCCGTTGACGGTGTGGTGCGTGACCATCTGCGCCACGGTCCAGTAGGCATGGCGGTAGCTGGTGCGGCAGATGGTGGCGCCGCCCTGCCCGGCTTCGCGCATGCTTGGGGTCTGCAGATCCACCTGCAGCTGAATGTCGAAGGCGCCGCGTTCGCGGTTGGCATCGCTGTCCAGATACGGCAGTGGCTGCGGATCATCCGCCGGTCGTTCGAAGGCCACGCGGTAGGGGGCCAGCGCCTCCAATGTCACGATCCAGGGTGAGATGGTGGTGGCGAAGTTCTTGGACAGGAAGGGTCCCAGCGGCTGGTATTCCCAGGCCTGGATGTCGCGGGCCGACCAGTCGTTGAGCAGGCAGAGGCCAAACACGTGGTCCTCGGCCTGCGCCATGCTCACCGGGTCGCCCAGCTCATTGCCGGTGCCCACGAAGATGCCCAGTTCCAGTTCGATGTCCAGCCGCCTACAGGGGCCGAGCGAAGGCTGGGTGGCCCCCGGCGGCATCGTCTGGCCCACCGGCCGGCGAAACTGCTGACCCGAGACGCCAATGCTGGACGCCCGGCCGTGGTAGCCGATGGGAATCCACTTGTAGTTGGGCAGCAGCGGGTTGTCCGGACGGAACAGCTTGCCGATGTTGGTGGCGTGGTGCACCGAGGTGTAGAAGTCGGTGTAGTCGCCGATGCGGGCGGGCACGCCGTATTCGGCCTGCGCCTGCGGCACCAGGCAGGCCTGCAGGGTCACCTGCTTGGCCGCGCCCTCGCGCAGGGCGCGCGACAGCGCCAGGCGCAACGCGCTCCACACGGACGGTCCCAGCGCCATCAATGCATTGAGTTGCGACTGGGCACCCGCCTTCATGGCCGCGCCGATAACACCGGTGAACACACCCGCCTGGTGCACGGCCGCCAGATCGAGAATCTGGTCGCCGATGGCCACACCGCCTCGGAAGGCTTCGTCGCTGCCCTGGCGCCGAAAGCTGGCGAAGGGAAGGTTCTGGATCGGAAAGTCGGTGCCGGCCAGGTTGGCCGACGCGACCCAGCTGCGCAGCGCCGGGTCGTGGGTCTCATTGAGCATCGTCATGTCGGGTGAGTCTCAGTCCAGGGCCTTGAATTCCTTGTCGTGCATCCAGGCCGCGTGCTTGGGGGCGCGCTTGGTCTGCGCCCATTCGTTGAGCATGTCCCACTTCACTTCGTCCAGGTCCTTGTGCATCTGGGGTGTGCCCACGTCGGCGCACAGCTCCAGCCGGTGGCCGTTGGGGTCGAAGAAGTAGATGCTCTTGAAAATGGTGTGGTCGGTCGGCCCGATGACGTCGATGCCCGAGGCCTGCAGGCGTTCCTTGGTGGCCAGCAGGTCATCCATGCTGCCGACCTTGAAGGCGATGTGCTGCACCCACTCCGGTGTGTTGCCGTCGCGTCCCATGGCCGGCGAGTTGGGCAGCTCGAAGAAGGCCAGCACGTTGCCCTGCCCGGCGTCCAGGAACACGTGCATGTAAGGGTCGGGCGCCTTGGTGGACGGCACCTGGTCTTCGGCAATGGCCAGCACGAAGTCCATGTTCAGGTTCTTGACGTACCACTCGACGGTTTCCTTGGCGTCCTTGCAGCGGTAGGCAACGTGGTGAATGCGTTCGATCTTCATGATGGCTCCTGGGGTTGGGTCGGTGATCAGAGGTCTTGCAGGGCGGCCTGCACATGGTGCTGGAAAACGCCCGCATCGGCCAGTGCGTTGGCATTGAGCAGGGCGAGCTTGACGAGAAACAGTTCGGCCTTCTCGGGGCCTGCCTGGTCAATGGCCTGGGCCAACGCGTCGTAGACGCTTTCCAGACCTTCGATGGGCAATGTGTTGATCGGGTTCATGGGCTGATCTTTCGAGGGTGTGCGGGTCACTGGGGCAGTGCGGCGTTGATGGCAGCTTGCAGGCGGTGCGCGTCCAGCGTGAGCCAGCGGGCACAGACATGCTGGTCCGGGCGCAGCAGGTAGGCCGCGCCGCTGGCGCGTACCCCGTAGCGGGCCCGGAAATGTCCGTCGGCATCGGCAAAGCTCTGGTCAGCACCCTTGACCGGTCCATCATGGCCAACGGCGCTCACACGCAGCGCCACACCACGCTCGCGTGCCTGGCGCACCACCGCCAGGAGGGGCTCGGGCACCGCGTCGCTCCTGGTGAAGTACAGCAGGTCGAAGCCGCCGCCCAGGTGATCCAGCAGGTGGTCATCGGCCGCCAGACGGATGTTGCGAGGCGGGGCACCGTGGGCCGGGCCCTCGGTGAACAGCGCGTTGTCGTCGCCCTGGCTGTTGAGCAAGGAGTGGGTGTACTCGTGCGGACGCGAGGTGCGCCAGTGGTAGAGCGGGCGCACGAAGCCGTGCTGCAGCGACAGCGACAGCACCGCATCGCGCAACAGGCGGAAACCCCGGGTGGGCGGCGTCATGAAGCGCACGCTTTTGCCCGACTCGGCGATGATCTCGCGCGCTGCGCCCACCCGCTCGGCGCTGTGGCTGGCCAACAGGCGGGGACCGGCCAGCCCCTTGACCACGTAGGCCAGGTGCCAGCCCAGCGACTGCGCGTCCTGGAACGCGGTGTTGGCTCCGCGCACCCCGAAGATGGGCAGCAGGTGCGCCGCGTCGCCGGTGAAGATGAGGTTGCCATGCACATAGTCGGGCAGCGTGAGTGTGCGGGCCGAATAAACCGAGCTCCAGTCCATCTCCCAGGGCGTGCCGGCATGGCCGATCATGGCCAGCTGCGCATCGATACGGGCCTTGAGCGATTCGGGGCGCAGCGCCTCTTCGGGCGTCTCGCCCTCGGGCAACTGGTAGTCCACGCGCCAGATGCCGTGCGGCTCGCGGTGCATCAGGATGGTGTTGCCCGGGTTCCACTCGGGGTCGAAGAAGGCCAGTCGCTCGGTGGGCAGCGGCAGGTCGATGCGGATGTCGGCAATGACAAAGAAGCCTTCGTAGGACGCCCCCTCCATCTGCAGGCCGGTGGCCGCACGGATGGCCGATCGGCCGCCGGAGGCATCCACCACCCAGTCGCTCTGCAGCGTGTACTCACCCTCGGGCGTGTCGACCCGAACCTCGGCGAATCCTTCGCGCTGGGTCACGCCCACCACCTTGTTGCCCCAGCGGATCTCGATCAGCGGATTCACCGCGCAGGCATCGTGCAGGTATTCCTCCATGTACTGCTGCTGCACATTGAGCATGGGGAAGAACCGGTCGTCATCGTCGTGCGGCGCCTCCATGCGAAAGACCCGCTGGCCGCGGTAGAACGAATTGCCAAAGCGCCAGGGCAGGCCCCCCTCGGTCATGCGAGCGGCCACCCCCACCTGCTGCAGGATCTCCATGGAGCGGCGGGTGAACACGATGGCCCTGCTGCCCTGCGAGAACTGCAGTTCCGCACTGAGCAGCACGCTGGGCACGCCGTGGCGGGCCAGCTCCAGTGCCGTGACCATGCCGGCCGGTCCGGTGCCCACGATGGCAACCTTGTGGCGCGGCTGGGACCCATGCTGTGACGGCAACCAGGGCTGGAACACCTGGTAGCGGTAGTAGATCGACGGCCGGGGCTGCGTCGTCGGATGGTGCATGGGGCTTGTCTCCGGGGCTTGGCGCTCTGTTGACTGGATTGTCGGTCATTTTAGTTGCGTGCGCAACTATTTGACAGACAACCGGTGTCTGGCCTTCCGACCTGACGGACAATGTGGGTATGAGTGAGCGCAGTCCTTCCCCTCCGGCCCTGGAGCGGTTCTTCACCTACCGCCTCAACACCCTGGCCAAACTCAACGACATGGCCACCCACGCCCTCTACCTGGACGAGGTGGGTCTGGGTCTGTCCGAAGCCCGCACGCTCTCGTCCATCGGCTCGTTCTCCCAACTCACGGTGAACCAGCTGGCCTTCGAGGCCAACCTGGACAAGGGACAGGCCAGCCGGGCCGCTCAGTCGCTGGTGGACAAGGGGCTGGTGCAGAAGGTGGCCAGTCCTCACGACGGCCGCAGCGTGTTCCTGGCCCTCACGCCCAAGGGCAAGGTGCTCTGGCGCAAGGTGATGGTGCTGGTGGAGC
>SBFU01000153.1 GCA_006227785.1 Burkholderiales bacterium | reverse complement strand
TTGTGCTCGCTGTCACAGGCGACCTGTTGCGAATCGGGGATCCGGACGAGGGCAGGGATGCACAAGGCTATCCGACCTCGTTCTACGAGGAAGTGCTCACCCGACAGTGACGGAGCACCCGGCTGCTGCTTCCGTGGTGGCAGCCTGCTTCATCACATCTGCTGCAATGCTGAGCGACCTCAGCCGAAGGACCGGGTCGAACACATCGCTGACGAGCATGAATTCATCGGCCTGCGTGCGATCAGCCAGGGCCTGCAGGCCCTCTCGCACCGTCTCGGGACCGCCCACCACGGCACAGGCCAGAAAATCCGACACCGCTGCGCGCTCCTGGGGGTGCAGTCGAGCCATGTAGTTCTCGACCGGGGCGGGCAACTGGCCACGTCGACCCGTCAAAATGCCCAACACCCGCTGGTAGGTGCTGCTGGCCAGGAATTCGGCCTCCTGATCGGTCGGCGCCGCCACCAGCGGTACCCCCACGATGGCGTAAGGCTTGGCCAGGTGCTTCGAGGGCCGGAAGTTGTGCCGGTACATGTCCAGCGCCTGCAGCAGGTAGCGCGGCGCGAAGTGGGACGCGAAAGCATAGGGAAGTCCACGCTCGGCTGCCAGCTGGGCCGAGAACAGGCTCGAACCCAGCAGCCAAATCGGTACTTCCGTCCCGGCACCGGGCATGGCAAACACCCGTTGTCCAGGCTCCACAGGTCCCAGCAGCCGTTGCAATTCGGTCACGTCCCTGGGGAAATCCTGCTCTGACTCGACCCGGTCGCGCCGCAGGGCGCGCATGGTCAAGGGGTCTGTGCCGGGCGCGCGGCCGAGCCCAAGGTCGATGCGGCCAGGGTAAAGCTCTGCCAGGGTTCCAAAGGCTTCCGCCACCACCAGCGGGGCATGGTTGGGCAGCATCACGCCGCCGGAGCCCACACGGATATTGCGGGTGCCGCCCGCGATGTGTCCCACCAGCACAGCAGTGGCCGAGCTGGCAATGCCGCTCATGTTGTGGTGTTCCGCCAGCCAGTAACGGACAAAGCCCAGGCTTTCGGCGTGCTGGGCGGTCCGCAGCGCGATGGCCAAGGCGTCGGCCACAGTCCCACCCTCCCGAACCGCCACAAGGTCGAGCATGGACAGGGGAATCCGGTTCAGGGCTTTCATGTCGGTCTCCAGGCCAGACTGCGGTCGCTCTGGCGCCTACATCGATGCGTCCAGCATGCCTCGGTAGTCGTCGGCCGTGGCGATGCGGGGATTGGTCTTGTGGCAGTGATCCGCCATGGCACCCTCGACCACCTTGTCGAACAGGTCAGGCGTGACACCCAGGTCGGCCAGGCCCTTGGGCAGGCCGAGCCGGGCATTCATGTCACGGATCGCGGGGCCCAGGTCGGTGGCGGCCCCGATGCCCATGGCCTGGGCCATACGTTCCAGGCGGCGCTCTTTCTGCACGCTCGGGGCTCCGGCGTTGAAGGCGATGACGGCCGGCAGGAAGAGGGCGTTGAGCGTGCCATGGTGCAGGCGCGGATTCACCCCCCCGAGGCTGTGACTGAGGCTGTGCACACAGCCCAGGCCTTTTTGAAAGGCCATCGCACCCTGCATGGATGCGCTCATCATGTTCAGGCGTGCCTCGCGGTCCTGGCCGTCCTGGGTGGCGCGTGCGATGTGCGACCAGCCGCGCTGCAATCCGTCCAGCGCAATCCCGTCGGCCGGGGGGTTGAAGGCCGGCGCCATGAAGGTTTCCATGCAGTGGGCAATGGCGTCCATGCCGGTGGCAGCGGTCAACAGAGGCGGCAGGCCTATCGTCAGCTCAGGATCCAGCAGGGCCGTCTTGGGCACGAGGTGCCAGCTGTGGAAGCCCAGCTTGCGACCGTCATCGACAATCACGATGGCCCCACGGGCCACCTCGCTGCCGGTACCGGCGGTGGTGGGCACGGCGATCAGCGGCGGAACGGCGGGCGTGATCAGGGGCGAACCGCCCTCGATCGTGGCGTAGGTCTTGAGCGGTCCTTCGTGAACCGCGGCGATGGCGACACCCTTGGCGCAGTCGATGGCACTGCCGCCCCCCAACGCGATCAGCCCGTCACAAGCCTGTGCCTGGTAAATGGCCACGGCAGCGCGCACGGCCGCTTCGGTCGGGTTGCTGGGTGTCTGGTCGAACACGGCCGTCGGCCAGCCGGGCAGGGCGCCCGTGGCCTTTTCCAGGAGACCGGCCGCCTTGACCCCTGCGTCCGTGACGATCAGTGGCCGACGGATGCCGACCCGCTCGCATTCAGTCGGCAGCTGCGCCAGCACACCGAAATCGATCAGGATGTTTGTCACGTACAGGATCTGGGCCATGGAGCTTGTCTCTCGAATGAAGGGGAGCGATGGAAAACTATACGGGCTCAGGCGACGGGCGCCAATGCCGCGCGCGTGACCGGCGGTCACGAAAAAGACAGCCACAATGCGGGTCCATGTCATCTCACCATCAGAATCCCCGCTCGTTACTGAGTCCTGCCATGCGTGGCGTGCTCGACCGGATCGAACGCGCCGGTCATGTGCCGATGCACGCCCTGACGCCCGCTCAGGCCAAGCTCGCCTACGCCGCCGGGGCCGGGGTTCTGGACATCGCGTCGCACAGACTCGAC
The DNA here is from genome assembly GCA_006227785.1 of Burkholderiales bacterium. Classification (GTDB taxonomy): domain Bacteria; phylum Pseudomonadota; class Gammaproteobacteria; order Burkholderiales; family Burkholderiaceae_C; genus Hydrogenophaga. Next base: position 4,434 of record SBFU01000153.1, on the reverse strand, counting down.
CGGGTGGAAGACCTGAAGATCGGGGTCCGCGACGGCGCCATCCTGACGGCCCGGTTGTTCGCCCCGGCCTCGGAGGCGCCCTTGCCCGTGCTGCTGTATTTTCATGGTGGCGGATTCACCGTCGGCAGTGTGGACACCCATGAACCCTTGTGCCGGCAACTGGCTCATCTCGCCCATTGCGCCGTGGTCTCGGTCGACTACCGGCTGGCGCCAGAGTGGAAGTTTCCGACGGCGGTGCACGACGCCTGCGACAGCCTGGCCTGGCTGCGCGATAGCGCCGCATCGCTGCGTCTGGATGGCCAGCGGATCGCGCTTGGGGGCGACAGCGCGGGTGGCACGCTGGCTGCGGTGACCGCCATTGCTGCGCGCGATGCTGGTTGGCCCATCTGTTTGCAACTGCTGTTCTATCCAGGCTGCGCGGGACATCAGGACACCCCGAGCCACAAGACCTTTGCCAGCGGCTTCCTGCTCGAAGAAGCCCACATCAGCTACTTCTTCAACCACTACCTGCGCAGCCCCGAGGACCGCAACGACTGGCGCTTCGCTCCGCTCGACGGGGTCGACGAACACGGCCGAGCGCCCGATCTGGAGGCGCTGGCGCCGGCCTGGATCGGCCTGGCCGAGTGCGACCCGCTGACCGATGAAGGCATCATGTACGCCGACCGGCTGCGCATGGCCGGTGTGCCGGTCGAGCTGGAGATCTATGCAGGTGTCGTCCATGGATTCATCCAGTTCGGACGGGCCATTCCACAAGCCCTTCAATCGCACGCTGACGCTGCCAGGGCACTGCGCCGTGCCTTTGGCTGAACACGTCCATATTGCACAGGAGAGAGCAACATGCCCAAGCTTCAACGATCGGACTTCCGGTGTCTGCACCGCCTGCGGGTGCGTTGGGCCGAGGTGGACATGCAGAAGATCGTGTTCAACGCGCATTACCTGATGTATTTCGACACCGCCGTCACCGACTACTGGCGCGCGGTTGCCCTGCCATACGAAGCCGCCATGCACCAGCTGGGCGGCGACATTTATGTGGCCAAGGCCACGGTGGAGTTCCACGCCTCCGCCCGCATGGACGACATGCTGGAAGTGGGCATGAAATGCAGCCGCATCGGCAACTCTTCACTCACCTTCACGGGAGCCATCTTCCGGGGCGAGGAGCACCTGATCAGCGGCGAACTCATCTATGTGTTTGCCGATCCGGCCACCCAGCGATCGCAGCCTGTGCCGCAGAGCCTGCGCGACATCCTGCTGGGCTACGAGGCGGGCGAGCCGGTGTTTTCGGTCAGGACCGGCGCCTGGTCCGATCTGGGGCCGCAAGCCAGCCTGATCCGGACCGAGGTGTTTGTCGACGAGCAGGGCATTGACCGAGACATCGAGCTGGACGATGCCGACGCCGATGCGGTGCACGCCCTGGCGGTCAACCGGCTCGGTCAGGCCTTGGCCACCGGTCGCCTTCTGGTGCAGGAGCCGGGGGTCGGGAAGATCGGCCGGATGGCGGTCTCAAGGGTGATGCGCGGCAGCCAGATCGGGGCTGCCGTGTTGCAGGCGCTGATGACTGCTGCCCGAGAACGGGGCGACCGGGAGGTGCGACTGCATGCCCAGCGCAGTGCGGTGGGCTTCTACCGGCGCATGGGGTTCGAGGCGCACGGCGAGCCGTTCACGGAAGCCGGCATCGAGCATCTGGAGATGGTGACGCGATTCTGATCAGCCGGCGAGTAAAAGTCGCTCACGGCGGCGAGACGTCGCGTGCCAGGCTGGGAGCGCGGTCAACGGGGCATGGGGGTCGTGATGCCACTCGTCCATGGCCAGCTCCACCTGGTCGCCTTGATGCCGTGCACGCATGACCAGGCTGGAGCGGGTGCCGTACCCCCGGTCGGGCATGTGCACAAAGGGACTGGCCAAGGCCTGTTCAGAGGGCAGGGGCACGCCGGTGCGGGGGAGGGCATGTGTGTCCACCGGGGTCCGATCGCCCAGTGCGGCCAGCAGCCCCGGTAGCCAGTTTTCGTCCGGTCCGTCGGCTGTTTCAAGGGCCCGGGCCAGCGCGGAGCGCAGCAGCGTGGCTTTCGGCCAATCGGTGTCCAGGCTGGCATTCGACAAGGTGTAAAGCCCGGGTGCCAAGGGTCGACGCCACAGGCCCGTTGTCTGGACGACATGCGGATTGACCGGATCGCGGTTGCTGAGAAAGCACCAATGGCCCTCCTTCAGATCACCGATGACCAGGTTGAACCCGCCATAAGCTTCCGCATCGATGGACTCGGCAAAACGGTCGCTGTCGGGGAACGCCGTGCCCAGCCAGCGGGTCGCCAGCTCGCCACGACTGCGTCGGGCCGCCAGCATGTCAGCCGAACGGACATTGGTCAGCATGGCCACGCGGCCGGAGGCGGCAGCGCCGAGCCAGGTGCCGCCCTCTCGCAGGTCGCGACCGGCCAGCACCTCTGACCCATCCGGCAGGCTCCAGCGGTGAAGCCGCTCGGTGGGCCGGTCAAAGTATTCGTCGCGATTGGCTGCGAGCAACAGTCCCAGGCCAGGTTGACTGTTGAGGGCGAATGCAATCAGGCACATCAGGGAAGGACCTGCCGGGGCTCAAATGTCATCCAGCAGCGGGTAGGGCAAGGGCAGCAGGTTCAATGACGGACCATCGGCAGCGCCCAGGAGCAATTGGCCGTCGGTGGCGGCGCTGACCTGCATGGACACGATGGCGTCGTACCCGCCACCGGGGTTGACCGCGCTGGCCACCACGGTGCCGCATGCCTGCTCCGGGTCCGAGCTGTGGAAGACCTCCTGCCCGACGTTCATCGGCGTGCTTCCTTGGACCAGAAAGGCTCGCCGCTTGAGGGTGCCGCGAAACTGGCTGCGCGCGACCACCTCCTGGCCGGGGTAGCAGCCCTTTTTGAAACTCACGCCGCCGACCGATTCGTAGTTGAGCATCTGGGGCACAAACGCTTCGAACACCGGTTCAGTGACCATGGCGACGCCGGAGCGGACCTCCAGCCACTGCCAGAGCGCGCCATCCAGGGCGGCCACCGGGGGCGCAGGTGCATCTGCGGGCAACAACACCATCGCTCGCTGAACCTCGCCCACCGGGTAAAGGCACACCGCCCATCCGCCATCGAACGCTGCGCCGCTCCACGGCGCACCGCCCAGCGCTGCCGGGAACGCCGATCCAGACAGACCCCAGACTTGCCATGCCGCGCTGTCATCGATCAGCCGGACCTGTGCCCGCAGGACAAACATGCCCAAGCGCTTGAGTGTGCGGGACACCAGGTCGGCCGACAGCACCAGCAGAATGTCATCTTCAGCACGTTTGACCGCCACAAAGCTCGCCTGCATGCGGCCCTTGGCCGAGCAGAAGGCGGCCAACCTCGCCTCGCCGGGTTTGAGCAGGGCGACGTCCTGGGTGAGCTGGCCCTGCAGAAACCTGACCGCATCGGTGCCCTGAGCCCTGATCACGCCGAGGTGATGCAGTCGACACGCGCCCGACAAGGACGACAGTTCAACAGAAGGATGTGTCTGGTTTTCGGATGTTCTGGGGTTCATGGACGCAAGCCTCGGACGGCTGGGAGCCCGCAACGGGAATATCCATCGCGGCGGGTGCTCTCGATTATCATGCTGAGCCCATGATGTGTTCTAGCCCGCCGAGCATGACCCTGCCGGCATCCCATCCGTGATGCGCTGGATATTCCGGCTGCTGGTGCTGTTGGCCGTCGGCGCCACGGCGCTGTGGGCTGTGGCGCAATGGTGGATTGACCGGCCTCTGTCCCTGACGCCTGGGCCCGGGGCCGAGGGCACGGCTGTCGAACTGCTGGTCGAACCCGGCATGTCCGCACGTGCCGTGGCCAGCGCAGCAGTGGCTGCGGGCGTCCAGACGGACGAATCACTGCTGTTTGCGTGGTTTCGCATGTCCGGTAACGCACGCCTGATCAAGGCGGGCAGCTACGAATTCGAGCCCGGCACAACCCCTCGGCAGTTGCTGGGCAAACTGGTGCGGGGCGAGCAGGCGCTGCGCAGCCTGACCCTGGTCGAGGGCTGGAACATCCGGCAGGTGATGGAGGCCGTGTACGCCAGCCCTTACCTGTTGCAGGACCTTGAAGGGGTTGGCGTCGACAAGCTGATGGAGCGGCTTGGCCGTCAGGAAGCCCACCCCGAGGGACGCTTTTTTCCTGACACCTACCGATTTCCCAAGCGCACGCCAGCCTCCGTCGTGCTGCGCCAGGCGGCCCAAGCCATGGATCGGCAGCTGGAAGCGGCCTGGTCCGGCCGCGCTGCGGACAGTCCCCTGCGCTCGCCGGAGGAACTGCTGATCCTGGCCAGCATCATCGAAAAGGAAACCGGCCTGGCCGATGACCGTCCCATGGTTGCTGGTGTCTTTGTCAACCGGCTGCGCATCGGCATGCGCCTGCAGACCGATCCAACGGTCATCTACGGTCTGGGAGA
>SBFU01000029.1 GCA_006227785.1 Burkholderiales bacterium | reverse complement strand
ATCGAAGCCCTTCGACACGTCCCAGGGGCGTCCCTGGTCGCGCGCAGCGAACTGGAGGTCGCGCCGCGTGAGGTCGATGCCGACCGCGTATCCGAAGATGTGCTGTGCGGCATCGGCCGCAGCGATGTCCCGGCCGCCGCGGCCGATCGCCACCACACACTCGATTTCATGGTGCAGGTCGTCGGTCAGGCTGGGGTAGGGCACGGCCGTCGGCCCCAGGCCATCGGCGACCACCAGCCCGTCGGCCGGCTTGAGGAAGAAGAAGGGCGGCTCGCGCCCGGTGAAGCCCATCTCGCGCGCATGGGCCGCGTAGTTGCGACCGACGCAGTAGATGCGGTGCACCGGAAACCGCTCGGGTCGCCCGACCACCGGCACGGAGACGGTCGCTGCTGGTGGAAACACATGGCTCATGGGCAATCGTCCTGCAAACGGGTTCGGGCGCCCGAAACGGGGCCCTCAGATCACACGCTGGGGTCCGCGCTCTCGCAAGCGGCGCGAACGTGTCCATCGTACCCGCAGGACCCACAGTCCGCTGACGATGAAATACGCGGCCACGCCCGAAACACTGGCCATCAGTGCCATGCCCAGGATCAGCGGCTTGCCGATGGCACCGAGCTGGCGGAACCAGCGCTTGATCGTGCCTTTGGACGTCTGGGCCTTGTCGGCCTCGGTCTGGGCACGGTCCAGCAGGGCCATGGCCTCTTCCTGGCTCGGTGTTTCGTGCCCGAGCACAAATTTGCCCAGCCGGTAGGAGCCGTACCACAGGGGACCGTAGGTGGCGGGGTTGGACACCAGCGTGCTGGCCACGGCCACCGGCACATTGGCGCGCACCACCACCGCGGTGACCACCGACAGCGGAATCTGGGCAATCGGCACCAGCAGGCCGAAAAACACGCCGATGGCCACACCAAAGGAGATGCCGCGCCGGCTGAAATGCCACAGCTTGGGGTGGTGCATGAGTGGCCCCAGCCATCGCAACCAGCGGTTGGCGCGAATGCTCTCCTGTGAGGGCAGCTTGGCCTTGAGGCGCTTGAACATTCTGGTCAGGGCGGGGGTGGCAACGGTGGGTATCGGCTCAACCCTCGATTCTCGCCGATTGGCTGTCGGTCCGGGCGATCCCGGCGAGAATGGGCGGATGATGATGTCACTGCAGGACGTGCTTTTTTCACAGGGATTCGGGACACGCCGGATCTGTTCCGGCCTGATCCAGCAAGGCCACGTGACGGTGGGCCCGGATCAGCAGCTCTGCACCGATCCCGGCACGGTCCTGGAGACCGAAGACCTGGTGTTCACCGTCCAGGGCAGCCGCTGGCCGTTCCAGCGCCGTGCCTATCTGATGCTTCACAAGCCAGCCGGGTTCGAGTGCTCGCACAAGCCGGGCGCACATCCCAGTGTGTACACCCTGCTGCCCGCGCCGCTGCGCCAGCGGGCCGGCACGGCCGCCGCGGGTGTGCAGGCGGTCGGTCGGCTTGACCAGGACACCACCGGTCTGCTGCTGCTGTCCGACGATGGCAAGTTCATCCACCGCCTGACATCCCCGCGACACCATGTGCCCAAGGTGTACGAAGTGGGGACCAAGCACCCGGTCGACGACCGGCAGCTGCAGCGGCTGCTGGGCGGCGTGGTGCTGGACGACGACCCCAGGCCGGTGCGGGCCGCCGCCTGTGAACGCACCGGTGACTGCCAGCTGCGGCTGACCCTCACCGAGGGCAAGTACCACCAGGTCAAACGCATGGTGGCGGCGGTCGGCAACCGGGTGGAAACGCTGCACCGTTCGTCCATGGGGCCGGTGCATTTGCCGGCCGATCTGCCGCCCGGCGGCTGGCGCTGGCTGACCCAGGACGAAGTGGTGGCTCTGGCCGGCGGCGCCGTTTCCTGAGGCTCTTGGCGTTTCAGGCGCGCCTGCATCGCCTGCCTGGACACCGGCCGCGGGTCAGAGCAGGTCGCCCTTGCGGCTGTCCAGCGGCATCAGGAAGGAGTTGTCTTCCTGCCACTGCGAGGGGTAGTCGCTGCGCACGCCCGTGGTGCTGTTGGACCAGTTCGACAGCGGGCTGAAATCGCTTTGCCGGCTGCTGCGCTGGCGGCTGATGGCGGTGCGCAGGTTGGCCTGTGCGGCAATGATGGCCCGCTCTTCCATTTCGCGCTCGCGCATGGCCTGGGTGGTGATCGACTCACCCAGGAACTCGGCCCGGATCTCGGCCACCGACGGCAGGTTGCCGGACTTGATGACCCAGTAGGGCAGACCGATCTGGGTCAGCAGCGAGTGCTTGAGCAGCCGCGTGGCACGTGGAATGCCGCCGGTGCCAGGCACATCCAGGCAACCCACCACCCGACCGTCGGCCTTGCAGATGGTGAAAGTGCAATAGACGCCACCCAGCAGGCGGTACCAGTGCATGCCCTGTTCCCGGTTGCGCGGCAAGGTGAAGCGCGTGACCGGCAGCTTGATCATGATGTGGTGGTCGTAGAAGGCCCTGGCCAGCCAGTGCCAGACCCGGGCCTCTTCGCTGTTGGTCAGGCTGCGCGTGCTCAGCGGCCAGTGCTTGGGTATCTTGCGCCGGCGGCGGGCCCGGTGCGACTCCCAGCCGGCGTACAGCAACGCCCCCAGAGCCAGCAGCACGGGCACCAGGACGGCGAGCAGCCAAGGGTTGGACCAGGAATTCATGACGGGTTGAGACCCACTACTTGTATCAAAGTGTTTGCAATTGTCGCTTTCTGTGGACGTCCTGCGAACATTTGCAATGGCTGATGTTGTGCATTTGTTGGGGTTTGCGGCCGGTTTCTCCGGTCTGGCGGGCGGTTTGTTGCACCGGCCCACCGGTCCTGGGGCCCAGCAGGGCCTACCGGATCATCCCCCAGGCGCGAAGCCGGGCCACCGCGTACTCGGCGGCCTGTCCCTGTTGCGTGAACTGCAGGAACTGCCGGTACTGCAGCGCGGCTTCCGGTCGGCGGCCCATGCCTTCCAGCGAAACGCCCTTGAGAAAGACCACGCCGGGGTCGCCCGGCAGTTGCCGGTCGTACCGGTCGAGGTCTTCAAAGGCGCGTGCCGGATCGCGCAGGCCCAGTGACAGCACGCCCGAGAGCTTGTGGGCCTGCGCCTCCTGCGGGTAGATGGCCTGCGCCTGCCGGGCGTGGGCACGCGCTTCCTGGCCTCGGCCCTGGGCCTGCAGGCACTGGGCCATGCGCACATGGGCCGCGTAATCGTCGGGCGTGTGCCGCAGGGCGGCCTGGAATTCGGGTTGCGCCTTGTCGTAGGCCTTGGCGGACATGGCCACTTCGCCGTTCTTGCAGGCGGTGATGGTCGGCTTGAGGCGACGCAGGCCGGCGGTCTGGTCCATGAAGCGCTCGCGCTGCGGCGAGGCCTGAGACGAAGCCGCATAACGTGTGGCGGCCAGCCGGGCCGCGGTGTCCCGGCGTTCATCCGACATGGGGTGCGACGAAAACATGGTCGCCAGCAGGCTGGGGGCCGATTTTTCCTGGTCGACCAGCAACTGGTGCAGCCGGGTCATGCCCTGAGCGGGGTAGCCGGCGCGCACCAGGTAGTCCTGCCCGAGGGCGTCGGCCTCGCGCTCGTTGTCGCGCGAATAGCTGGCCAGCAGGGCGCTGGCGCCGATCTGGCTGCCCAGGCCGACCAGCGAACCCCAGCGGGAGTTCTGTGCGGCCACGTTCACACCCACGACCGCAGCCTGGGCTATCAGGGCCTGACCCTGGCGCTGGGCCGCATGGCGGGCGTTGACATGACCGAGTTCATGGCCGAGCAGGGCGGCCAGTTCCGACTCGTCCTGCAGCTCGCTCATGATGCCCCGTGTCACGCCCATGGCCCCGCCAGGGAAGGTGTAGGCGTTGACATAGTTGGCGTTGAGCACGCGGTAGGAATAGGGCATGTCCGGCCGGTGGCTCAGCGCGTGCAGCTGGCGGCCCACGTCGCCCACATAGCGGTTCAGCGTCGCGTCCTGGATCGCGCCCAGGTCCTGGGAAAACTGGTGCGGAGCCACCTGGGCGTCGATGCTGCGCTCTTGTGCCTCGCTCATGCCGACCACGATGGTCTGGCCGGTGACCGGGGACTGGGCGCATCCCTGCAGGGCGGACAGAGCGGCTGCGCCAGAGCTGGCGCCCAGCAACCACATGGCCTGGCGGCGGCTGAGTCGGCGCTGGCGAAGGCCTTCGGCCAGCGCCTGGTGTGAACACTCGTGGTCGCGCATGTCAATCACGGATGAAGGGTGAAGGTCGGTTGGAGGAGCGCGGTGTGCGTCCGAAAATATGAACCATTTTCTACGTCCTGCTGCCACGGTCGGGTACCCCGAACAGGGGATCCGGGCTGTCTGGCGCGTCTGGGACTACCGGCGGTGGTCTTCTGTCGCGCGGGCGCTACAGGGCAGGCCCGCCAGAAACGCCAGCACCTGCTCGGTGAGCGCGTCCGGCTGGTCGCGGTGCGGACTGTGACCACAGCCCGGCAGCACGCAGGTCCGGGCGTGGGGTACGTGGCGCGCGGTTTCCTCAACCTGTGCCAGCGTGCCGTACTCGTCCGCATCACCTTGCACCACCAGCAGCGGCGAACGAATGCCCTGGCAGGCCTGCCGGATGTCGAAGGACCGGAAGGCGTCGCTGAGCCAGACGTCGTTCCATTGCCAGAAGGCGTTGTCCACATCCGCGTGGTAGCGCGCCAGGCGTTCGCGCAGGTCGCCGGCTTCGTAGGCTTTCCTGGCCTGGTCGATGGCCTGCGTGGCCACCGTCTCAACCATCACGTGCGGGGCCATCACCACACACGCCGGCGCCGCGTGGGTGGCGGCATGAAGCAGGGCAATGGTGGCGCCGTCCGAATGGCCCACCAGGACCGGAGGCGCAATGCCCAGCGCCTCGATCAGCCGGGGCAGCACCCGTTCGGCTTCGCGGTGCATGTAGTCGGGGCGGTGCCGGCCGCGGGTCCAGACCGGTCCGTCCGCCCAGGCGCCCCGGACGTCAGGAACCGGGTCCGACCGGCCATAGCCGCGCCGTGAATAGAGCCAGCCGGCGCGGCCGCTGGCCTCGCAAAGCTCCTGCGGCCACAGGCGGCCACGCTGGCGCCACATGGCCACGCTGCCCAGTCCCTCGTGCAGAAAAAGCAGGGGCGCCTGGTCGTCCGGGCCCGGGATGTGGGCCACTTCCAGTGCCACGCCGTCGATGTCGATGTGATCCATGTCGTCATGCTATCCACAAGCGCCAGCCGCCGCCGTCACGCAGGAATGACCGGGGCGCGGTATTCTCGGACCATGTCACTTTTGCTTGATGCCTTCTGGCGTGCCGTGGCCTACTGCCTGCACCCGCGTGTGATCGCTTTTTCGCTGCTGCCACTGGTCATGATGGTGGTGCTGTCCTTTGCCCTGGGATACCTGTTCTGGGACACCACGGTGACCTGGGTGGCGCAGGGTCTGCAGGGCATGGCGGTGGTGCAGACCTTCTTTGGCTGGCTTGAGCGCATGGGCATGGCCGGCCTGAGCGACGTGCTCGCGCCTTTGCTCGTGCTGGTCTTGGCCACGCCGGTCGTGGTGCTGTGCTGTCTGCTGCTGGTGGCAGTGTTCATGACACCGGCCATGGTGGCCCTCGTGGGCCGGCGCCGTTTTTCCGGGCTGGAGAAAAAGCGGGGAGGCTCCCTGCTGGTGAGCATCCTGTGGTCGCTGGGCTCGACGCTGCTGGCCCTGGTGGTGCTGGTGCTGTCCATGCCCCTGTGGCTGATCCCGCCGCTGGTGCTCATCCTGCCGCCCCTGATCTGGGGCTGGCTGACCTACCGGGTCTTTGCCTTTGATGCCCTGGCCGAACACGCCAGCGCCGACGAGCGCCGCCAGATTCTCAAGGAACACCGCGGCACCCTGCTGGCCATGGGCATCGTCAGCGGGTACATCGGTGCGGCGCCCAGTCTGCTGTGGGCCTCGGGCGCCCTGTTCATTGCCATGGCACCGCTGCTGATACCGGTGGCCATCTGGATCTACACGCTGGTGTTCGCCTTTGCCTCTCTCTGGTTTGCCCACTACGGGCTGGCCGCGTTGCAGAAATTGCGTGCCGACCGCGGCGTCGAGGTGCTGGATGCCGTCTGGCGCGACCCGGCCGCTGCGCGCGAAGGCGGTGTGACCGAGGTCCTGCCTGCGCCACCGAAGGACAGCCCTGCACCCATGGGGCTGCCGCAACCTCCTTCCAACCCATCCTGACCCACATGAATGCCAGCGACCCGGCAGCCGATGGCGGCGCCGCACCCGATTTCGGACTGATCATCATTGGCGACGAGATTCTCTCGGGTCGACGCGCCGACAAACACCTGCCCAAGGTCATCGAGCTGCTGGGACAGCGTGGCCTGTCGCTGGCCTGGTCGCAGTTGATCGGCGATGATCCGCGCCGCATCACCGATGTGCTGCGCCAGACCTTCGCCGGTGCAGACATCGTGTTCTGCTGCGGGGGCATCGGTGCCACGCCCGACGACCACACCCGGCAGTGCGCGGCGGCCGCCTTGGGGGTCGACCTGGCGCTGCACCCGCAGGCCCGGCTCCTGATCGAGGAGCGCATGCGCGATGTGGCGGCCGAGCAGGGCCAGCCCTATGAGCCGGACCGACCGGACAATGTGCACCGGCTCAACATGGGCGTGTTTCCGGTGGGGGCAGAGATCATTGCCAACCCCTACAACAAGATTCCCGGCTTCAGCTGCACCGGGCCAGGCGGCGCCCGTGTGCATTTCGTGCCGGGATTCCCGGTCATGGCCTGGCCGATGATCGAATCCGTGCTGGACTCCACCTGCCGGCCCTGGCATCGGCTGCAGGCCCGGCAGGAAAAGTCGGTCGTGGTCTTTGGCGCCATGGAAGCCACCCTGACCCCGCTGATGCTGCAGATCGAGCAGGACCATCCGGTGAAGGTGTTCAGCCTGCCCAGTGTCGACCACCCGGTGCACGGGCGCCACATCGAGCTGGGCGTCAAAGGTGAACCCCAGGCCGTGTCCGCGGCCTATTCCGACTTGCTGGCGGGTCTGGAGCGGCACGGCGCCCGATTGGGCCCCGAAATGGTGCGAAACCAGTAAGCACCAATA
>SBFU01000154.1 GCA_006227785.1 Burkholderiales bacterium | reverse complement strand
GAACTGGCGGTGCAGGCCACCAACCAGCGGCTGCAGGAGGCGCTGAGCCAGGCCCAGTCCCTCTACAACGAGGCGCCTTGCGGCTACCACTCGGTCGATGAGCACGGCGTCTACGTTGACATCAACGATACCGAACTCCAGTGGCTGGGCTATGCCCGAGACGAGGTGATTGGCAAGCTCCACTACCGCGATTTCATGTTGCCAACCAACAATGATCTGGTGGAGGACAGGCTGAATCGCCTCATGCGCGACAGCTTTCTGGAGCCGGCCGAGTACGAACTCAGGCGCCGAGACGGCACCACCATTGATGTCCTGATCTCGTCCACCGCCATTCGTGACAGCCAAGGACGTTATCTGCGCAGCAACACCACGGTGGTGGACATCACCCAGCGCAAAGCCGCCGAACAGGCCCTGAAAGACAACCAGCGCTTCCTGCGCGCCATCACGGACCATGTGCCTGGCCTGATCGCCTACGTGGACACGATGCTGCGTTTCCGCTTCATCAATGCCGAACACAAGCGGGTCTACGGCATCGATCCCCAGAAGTCCATCGGACTGCACCTGAGCGAATGTGTGTCGCCGGTGGTGTGGGAAGACATCGCACCACGCATGCAAGGCGCCCTGCGCGGAGAGCCGCAGCATTTCGAGGCCTGGCGCCAGCGAGTCGACGGGACGCCGATGTACATCAGTGCCGCCTACCTGCCGGACGTGGTGGATGGCCGGGTGGTGGGTATCTTCGTGCAGATCATCGACATCACGGAGCGCAAGCGGGCCGAGGAGCGTGTGGAAGGGCTCAACGAGGAGCTGGAAAAGCGCATCCGGGAGCGATCTGCCGAGCTGCTGGAGAGCGAGCAGCGTTTCCGCCTGATGGTGGACAACCTGCGCGAATACAGCATGTTCTTCCTCGACGCGGAGGGGCGCATCACGGACTGGACCGACAGCGCCCAACGCATGGACGGTTACACACCGACCGAAATGCTGGGGCGCCCTCTGGGCGTGCTTCTGGCACCGGACGAGCCGGTGCGCGGCGCGGACCAGGCCTCACAGATGCTGCGGCTGGCCGCATCGCGCGGCCAGCACGAGGTCATGGACTGGCTGCTGCGCAAGGACGGCTCCCGTTACTGGGCCCATTCGGTGCTGATCGCCCTGCGCGACGACGACGGCGAGCTGCTGGGCTTTGCGCGCATCAGCCGCGACATGAGCGACGCCAAGCGTCTGGACGACCTGCTGCACAACATCAACGAGGAACTGGAGAACCGGGTGGCCGAGCGCACCCAGCAACTGCTGGCAGCCAACAAGGACCTGGAATCGTTCTCCTACTCGGTGTCCCACGACCTGCGGTCACCCCTGCGCCACATCTCCAGCTTCGTGAGCCTGCTCGAAGAACATCTTGAGGACAAACTGGACGACACCGGCCAGAAGTACCTGGGCACCATTGCCAATTCGGCGCGCCACATGAGCCAGTTGATCGACGGTCTGCTCGCCTTTTCCAGGCTGGGTCGGGCTGCGGTCACCGTGGCACCGATCGACTTCACGCAGCTGGTCGCCGCTGTGGTCAACCAGTTGGGACACGACACCGAGGGTCGTGTGATCGACTGGGTGATTCCGCCCGACCTGCCGGTGGTGCAGGGCGATGCCCTGCTGCTGCGAGAAGTCTGGGCCAACCTGCTGGGCAATGCCTACAAGTACACCCGGCCGCGGGAACGCGCGCGCATCGAAGTGGGCTGGAGTGTGGACCCAGCCGTGGGCTACACCTTCTTCGTCCGTGACAACGGCGTCGGTTTTGATACAAAATACGCGGGCAAGCTGTTCGGGGTCTTTCAGCGGCTGCACCGGGCCTCGGAGTTCGAAGGCACGGGCATCGGTCTGGCCCTGACAAGGCGGATCCTGGAGCGCCATGGCGGCAGCATCTGGGCCGAGAGCCGTCCTGGGGAGGGCAGCGTCTTTTACTTCTCGCTACCATTTGAAGGGATGGAGAGCACCGATCCGGAGCATGATTCGGTACCCTCGGTGCTTGAGCCATGAACAAGAACGCAGAAACCATTCTCCTGGTCGAAGACAACCCCGACGATGCGGAGCTGACGCGCCTCGCGCTGGCCCGCCACGGTCTGGACAGCCGCGTCACCCACGTCTCTGACGGCATGCAGGCGCTGGACTACCTGTACCGGCGCGATGGCTACGCAGACCGCCCCGGCGGCAACCCGGTGCTGGTGTTGCTGGACCTGAAAATGCCGCTGCTGGACGGCATCGGTGTGCTCAAGGAAATCAAGGGGTCGGACCTGTTGCACAACATCCCGGTGGTGGTGCTGACATCGTCAACCGAACCGAGCGATCTGCAACGTGCCTACGATGCGGGCACCAACGCCTACATCGCCAAACCGACCGAGTTCTCGCAGTTCCTCAATGCCATGAAGCATGTCTGCGAGTTCTGGATCAACATCAACCAGACGGCACCGCAATCGCCTGGTGCAGGTGTGCGCTCGACGCAGTTCGGCGAACTCATCTGACCGTCTCGCCAGCTGGGCCGTCAGGTTCCAGCCGGTTATCACCAGGGGTCGATGAACCGGTGTGAGGCCAGCTCCTCGGGCTCAGGACAGCCTTGCAGGCCCCTCACCAGCCATTCGCGCGTGTGGGCCGGGTCGATCACCGCATCGATCTCCAGACAGGCCGCCATGCGTTCGGCCGACCCCTTCTCCACCTGCTCGCGCAAAAGTTCGGCGAACCGGGCTTCGCGCTGCACGCCCGCGGGCAAGGCCTCCAGCTCTTTGCGGTAGCCCAGCCGGACCGCACCCTCCAGACCCATGGCGCCGAATTCGGCCGAGGGCCAGGCCACTGTGAACGAGGTGGCGTGGAATCCGCCGGCACTCATGCCCATGGCCCCCAGTCCATAGCCCTTGCGCAGCACCACGCTGAACACCGGCACGCGCAATGCGGCCGACACCACAAACAGCCGGCTGGCGTGACGCACATGCGCCTGCGCCTCCGATTCGGGCCCGACCATGAAGCCGGGGGTGTCGACCAGGCTGACCACAGGCAGGCCATGGGCGTCACACAGCTGCAGGAAGCGCGCGGCCTTGTCGGCCGCGGGTGCGTCGATCGCGCCACCAAGGTACTCGGGGTTGTTGGCCAGCAGCCCGACTGGCCGTCCATCCAGCCGGCCCAGCGCCGTGTGGATGCCCGCTCCGAAGCCTTCACGCAGCATCAACAGGCTGCCGACATCGACCAGTCCCTGCATGATGCGGCGGCTGTCGTAACTGCGAACACGGTTCTCCGGCACCATCTCGCGCAAGCGCATGACATCCGGTGCCTGGGCTCCCGGCAGGCGCCCGCGGAAGTAGCCCAGGTACTGCCGGGTCACGGCCACCGCTGCCGCCTCGTCCGACACCAGCACATCGATCACGCCATTGGCCGACTGGACCGGGCTGGGCCCGATGTCCTCGGGCCGGTACACACCCAGGCCGCCGCCTTCGACCATCGCCGGGCCGCCCAGACCGATGTTGCTGCTGCGGGTGGCGATGATCACATCACAGCACCCCAGCAGCGCGGCATTGCCGGCGAAACAGCGACCGGCCGCAATGCCCACCAGTGGCACCTGGCCAGACAGGCGGGCCATGGCGGCAAAGGTCGGCACATGCAGTCCGGCCACGATGGGCACATCGGTGTCACCCGGCCGCCCCCCGCCCCCTTCAGCGAAAAGCACCACCGGCAGCTTCTGGGACAGGGCAATGCCCAGAAGCCGGTCGGTTTTCTGGTGGTTGCGTGCGCCCTGCGTACCCGCCAGCACCGTGGCGTCGTACGCCATCACCACGGTCCGGCTCGCGTCGGTCCCCCATTGACCAGCATCCACAGACCCGATACCGGTGACCATGCCGTCGGCCGGCGTGTTGGTCATGAGGTCCTCTTCGCTGCGACGTCGGGCCTGGGCCGCCACGGCCAGCGCGCCATATTCGATGAAACTGCCGTCGTCGCACAGGTCGGCAATGTTCTCGCGCGCACTGCGCATCCCCGCCGCATGGCGGCGGGCCATGGCCTCCGGCCGGGCCGCGTCCTCGGTCAGCGCCCAGCGGGACTGCAGGCGCCTCAAGTCCGGTCGCGCTTGGCCAACATCGCCTGACGGGGAAATGCCGGGGTCCGGCGGCAGGGCGCCAGATCCGGCCAACGGGTCCAATTGCAGCAAATCTTGCCCAGACGTCACCAGGTCACCCTGCAGCGCCAGGCAGGCCAGCACGAGGGCGTCGGCGTCGGCCCGCAGCTCGTGCTCCATCTTCATGGCCTCGAGCACCAGCAACACCTGCCCCTGGCGCACCACATCGCCCGGCGCGACCAGATACTGGACGAGCTGGGCCTGCATGGGGGCGCAAACGGCGATCATGCGCGCATTGTCCGGTGACACCGGACCAGGGCAAGGTCAATTCCGGGACAGGCCCATTTCACACAGGCCAATCATCAGCGCACCGCATGTGCGCCCCGACCGAGGGCGGGAAATGGGAGAGTGGCGTCCGATCAGTCGTAGAGATCGGAATCGGCCCACTGTGAGGAGGGGCCCGCATGGGCTGCCTCGGGCACGTTCAGGTTCAGCACAAACACCACCTCGCCCCCGAATCGACCCACACCGAGGGTCTTCATCAGTTGCTGCTCCTGCTCGGGTCGTTCCATGCGCAGAAAGCAGATCGCCTGCTTGGTGCCTTCGTGCATGGCGGTGAGGATATCCAGCCGGGTGATGCGGCCGAACTCGCTGCACAGCTGGTGCAGGGCGGACTTCAGGCTGGACACATCGCTGTGCTCCCTCAGTACGGCAAGTGCGCTCACGTTCAACTCCCGGTGTCGACCGGTCGGCTGACAAGCTCAGCCTCCGATCCGGTGGTCCGGCACAAGGCCGGGATGAGATGTATCTTAAACCAATCGCTACAAAATGTAGTGGTTCAGGTTACATCTTTTTTGGGGAATATGTCACACACAAACCTCAGTTGATCAAATAAAAGTAGCACTTTGGTTAAATTGACCCCCTCCAGCCTTGTTACACAACCAGCTGAAATGCTGCACCACAGCATCGGCGGCAGTTCCGTGGCGATCCAACCCATGCCAGCGCCGGGGCAGCCTGACGTCCATGCGATGCACCGGCAGGCGCCACAATGGCTGCTGGCGTCCAGTTGCAGCCCACCGAGACCCGGATGAATTCGCTCCCTACCGACCCCCCAGGCCCACCCCTCGCGGCGGCGTCCGTGCCTGCGTCCGTTCCCTGGCATGTGCTGGCGGATCTGGCCTGCACCATCACCATGGCCAAGGCCTGTCTGGTGATCGGGCAAACGACCTCCGGACCTCGCCTGCTGGGCAGCCACGGGCTGCCCCAAGACGAGGCGGAACGGGTATGGCCCGCCTGCCACGCGCGCATCGCCACAGGCCTGTCAGAGGCCGATTCCACCTGGATCAGGGTGCCCACTCTCACGGACATGAGCATTCCCTGGGGCCGCGGCATCACAGCAACCACCCCGCTGGGACCGGTGCAGCTGATCCTGCTGCTGGCCGAACTGCCGGACCATCCCTGGCCGGATACCACGCTGGAGCTGCTGCGCCGACTGGCCCATCGAGTTGACGCATGGTGTCTGCCGGAGCCTCGGTCGACCGCGGCCGTCGCAGAAGCGAACGACGAGGCCTTGCAGGAAAGCGCCAGCCGGCTTGATCTGACCGAACACACCGCTGGCGTGGGCAGCTGGTCGGCCAGCATGCCCGAGGGGGTGATGCGGGTCTCCGCGGAGTGCGCCACCATCCTGGGCGTCCCGGGGCCGCTGGCCATTGCCTCGCTGGCCGACATGGTCGCCTGCTATGCCCCGGAGTGGCGCAATGGCATGAAGCGCCGTCTTGACCGCTGTGCCCAGCAGGGCCTGGTCTTTGACGAGGAACTGCAAGTGCTGGTACCGGACAGCGGTCCCAAGTGGGTGCGTGCGGTGGGGGCACCCGTGCGCAATGCACTGGGTGACATCATCCGCATACAGGGCGCTGTGCAGGACATATCGGCCCAGAAGCTGGCCCAGCAGGAGACTTTGCGACTGGCCATGCGCCTGACCACCACGTTGGCCAGCATCACCGAGGCCTTCGTGACGCTGGACCGAGAGGCGCGCTACACCTACCTGAACCAGGAGACCGAACGGCTGCTGCAAAAGACCTCGGCCGAATTGCTGGGTGAGCCGATCTGGAACGGCTTTGAAGACCCGCTGGCCCAGCGCCTGCACGAGCAGATGGACGCGGCCCTGTCCAGCAACCGCCGTGCCGAACAGGAGCACCACTTTCCTTCGCTGAACAAATGGCTGGAAGTCAGGGCCTATCCGTATGCCGAAGGTTTGGCGGTCTACTTCAGGGATGTCACCGAGCGGCGCCGTTCACAGGAACAGCTCAGACTGCTGGAGACCGGTGTGGCCAGGCTCAACGACATCGTGTTGATCGCCGAGATCCGCAACGCCGATGCCCAGGACGCAGCCATCGTCTTCGTCAACGACGCTTTCGAACGCCACACGGGCTACGGCAGGGACGAGGTGCTTGGCAGGGGTCCGCAGATGCTGCTGGACCTGGCGCCAGTGCTGGAGAGACTGCACGACCTGGGCGCCGAGTACGTGGCACGCCGACAGGCACGCACCGAGCTGCTGATGCACCGCAAGAACGGCACCATGTTCTGGGTCGAGCTGGAAGTGGTGGGGGTGCAGTCGGACACCGGCGAACAGTCGCACTGGGTGGCGGTCGGACGGGACATCACCCAGCGCAAGGCGGCCGAAGACATGATCCGCCACATGGCCCTGTACGATCCGCTGACCGACCTGCCCAACCGCCAATTGCTGGTGGAGCGCCTGCAGCGGGCACTGAGCCAGAGCGAGCGCAGTGGGCAACACGGCGCCCTGATGTTCATCGATCTGGACAACTTCAAGATCCTGAACGACACCCTGGGTCACCACGTGGGCGACGAACTGCTGCAGAAGGTGGCCCTGCGCCTGTCCCAGAGCGTTCGCAAGACCGACACCGTGGCCCGTCTGGGTGGCGACGAATTCGTGGTCATGGTTGA
>SBFU01000480.1 GCA_006227785.1 Burkholderiales bacterium | reverse complement strand
GTGTTCAACCACAAGGCGCGCGACTTCTATGCCAAGCACGGCGTGAAGGTGATTGCCGCCGCGTATGAAAGCCACGAAGAGGAAGGCGAAGTCAGCCTGATGATCACCAAACACTGCGTGCGCTTCAGCCTGAGCCTCTGCCCCAAGCAGGCCAAGGGTGTGACCGGCGTGCAGGGTACGGTGAAAGCGGAGCCGATGCAGCTGATCAACGGGAAAGAGAAGCTCACCCTGCGCTTCGACTGCAAGCCCTGCGAGATGCATGTGGTCGGCAAGATCAAGCGCAGCGTGATGAATGCGGTGCCGGCGAGCCCCATCCAGTTCTACCGGACGCGGCCAACCGCCAAAGCCTGAGCGTCACGCGGATTCTCGCGCTTCAATCACCAACTCTCTCACCTGCACGCCCTTGACATGGGCCAGTGCGCGAACCCGGATTCCCTGCTCGGCCTCCAGTCGCAGTCGCTGGTGATAGTCCAGACCGTCGGTCTGCCCGGGGTTGTGCGCGGAGATTCGGCGACTCCATTGGCGCCGGCCATCGAACTCCACCGTCAGCTCCAGCCAGCTGCCGTCCACTTCGGACGGCACGCTCACCAACAGAGCAATGTCCACATCAAACAGCCGCGACCGGCCGTTGAGGCCGGGGATGTTCAGGACCACCACACTGTCGCCGCTGGCAATGCGCCAGTGCTCGGAAGTGGATTCAGGGGATGGGCCGGACATTGCATTCATGTGCCCGGACTGTAGTGCATGGGCGAGAGAGTCACTCAAGTGATCTGTCGACTCGCCACATTGATCGCCAGCAGGCCGTCGCCGGGCCTGCTCAACTGGGTCAGATATACGCCGGGACCGGCTTGGCGTGGCGCATGTGCAGGCTCAGACCCAGCGCGGCCATGTGGTTGCTGTTGCGGCCGAGGATGACCTCCGACAGTGGCAGAAACTCGGCCTCCTCGTAGGCTGCATGGGCCGTGTATTCAGATACCAGCCTCTGCACCTCGGCAATGTCGAGGTCGGTGCTTTGCCCCTTGGCCACCTGCTTGAGACCCTTCTCCAGCCGTTTCCACAGCGCCTCCACCATGCGGTGTTCCTCGGTCAGGCGCTTGGTCATGGCCTTGACCTTGTCGAGCTCCGCACCAGGCTGGGCGCTGGCGATCACCGCAGGAAACAGCTCGCGCTCTTCTTCCAGATGGTGTTCGAAGATGGCCTCGCGGAAGAACTCCAGGGACTGCTCGGCGATCTGGCGGGCGCGGGCGGCGGGTTCCAGCAGCGCGGGCAGTTCGTCCAGCGCGTTCAGGCGCTTGATGATGCCGCTGTGGCAGTTGGTGAAGTTGCTGATGGGGGCTTCGGTGTCGACGGCGGCGTTCATGGTGGCTCCTCAAATTGCTGGGCCTCAGTCTGTAACACACCCGCCATTGCAGCCTTGACGCAGGTCAAGGCCACCCGTTTCATTCAGTGTGCAGATTGACCGTTCAGTTTGCTGAATGCGTTGAACAACAGCACGCTCACCACGCCAGCGAGCAGACCGGCCACACCACCTGCCAGGCTGTTGACCAGGGCGCCGACCGCGCCCAGCCCCTGGGCCCAGTGTTCGACCGCATGCCCCAGCGCCGGCACGCCGTGCAGCAAGATGCCGCCGCCCACCAGGAACATGGCCGCCGTGCCCAGCACCGACAAGGCCTTCATCAACCAGGGGGCGAACACCAGCAGGCCACGACCGAATGACTGCGCAGCCGACGATGCGCTGCGGCTGAGGTGCAACCCGACGTCGTCGATCTTGACGATGCCGCCGACCAGGCCGTACACGCCGATGGTCATGATCAGCGAGATACCCACCAGCACCGCCACCTGCTGGGCAAAGGGTGCAGAGGCCACCGTACCCAGCGTGATCACGATGATCTCGGCCGACAGGATGAAGTCGGTGCGCACGGCACCCTTGATCTTGTCCCTCTCGAACGCCACCAGATCGACCTTCATATCGCTGACCGCCTGCACCAGCTCGGCGTGATGGGCCTCATCGTACTCCTTGGCCCGGGAAAACTTGTGCATCAGCTTCTCGGCACCCTCGAAGCACAGGAACAGGCCACCCAGCATCAGCAGCGGCGTGATGGCCCAGGGCGCCACGGCGCTGATCGCCAACGCGGCCGGTACAAGGAGGGCCTTGTTGATGAGTGATCCCTTGGCCACGGCCCACACCACCGGCAACTCGCGGTTGGCCTGGACGCCGGTGACCTGCTGCGCATTGAGCGCCAGGTCATCGCCGAGCACACCGGCCGTCTTCTTGGCCGCCATCTGCGTCATCGCAGCCACATCGTCGGCGGCCGACACGCTCTGGCGCGCCGCCACCTTGGTCATGGTGGCGACGTCGTCGAGCAGGGTCGCGATGTCGTCGAGCAGTGCGAGGAGGCTGGAGGCCATGGAGGCGACTCGACTTTCACGACCAGACGAGGGGAAACAGCGGGTCGTCCATCGGCACGCCGTCGGGCAATCTCTGGTCGAGGCCGGGAAACGGGGGCGATGTACGCCAGGGACGCAGGGCGTGGGTCGCGTCATCGCCCAGGTAGCGGGCGGAAAAGACTCGGCGCCGCGCACCGGGACCGGTGCCACTGCTGGCATGCAGGCTGAGCATGTGAAAGGCCACGCAATCGCCTGGCTCGAGCGCCCAGGCCAATTGCCGGAAGGTGTCGGGCTCGGCGTCGATGGCTGGCAACTCGGCCAGCGCGCCCTCCGGGAACCATTTGGCCTGCTGGTCCCGGAAGGTTCGCGGCATGTACCAGGTACCCTGGTGGGAGCCCGCAATGAAGCGCAGCGTGCTGGCCAAAGGCACAGCGTCTACCGGAATCCAGAAGCTGACGTTCTGCCTGCCGCCGACGTTGTAGTACGGCTGGTCCTGGTGCCAGGGGGTGGGCTGGCGCGTGCCGGCCTCCTTGACCAGCAGGTGGTCGTGGTACAGGCGCGCCGTGCGGCTCTGCATCAGTTGGGCCGCCAGGTGCGGCAGCGCCGATGCCTTGAGGATGCGTTGGTAGTCCGGATTGGTCTGCCAGGTGCAGAAGTCCTCCACAAAGCGACCCGGGTCGTCGGGCTCACTCGCCACCAGAGCCAGCGGGCTCAGGTGGGCCAGGTTGTGCTCGATGCCCGATTCCAGTGCACGCAGCTCGCTGGCGTCGAACACCCCTCGGAGCACCACCGCACCGTCATGGGCAAAAGCGTGCACGGTGTCGGCGGACAGCGGGTGCTGGCGGCTCATGGCGGAATCAGCCCACCCACTTGCGGGCGTTGCGCCAGATCCGCATCCATGGACTCGGATCGGACGGGTTGCCGCTGGTCCAGCTCATCTGGATGTTGCGGAACACGCGCTCAGGGTGCGGCATCATGGCCGTGAAGCGGCCGTCGGCCGTGGTCACCGCCGTCAGACCGCCTGGGCTGCCGTTCGGGTTGAACGGGTACTGCTCGGTGGCGGCGCCCTGGTTGTCCACGAAACGCATGGCTGCAATCGCCTGCGTCGGGTTGCCACGGCGCCTGAAGTTGGCGAAGCCCTCGCCGTGCGCCACCGCGATCGGCAGGCGGCTGCCGGCCATGCCCTGCAGGAACAGGCTGGGCGAATCAAGCACCTCGACCATCGACAGGCGCGCCTCGAAGCGCTCGCTCTGATTGGTGGTGAAACGCGGCCAGGCCTCGGCGCCGGGGATGATGTCGGCCAGCTCGGCAAACATCTGACAACCGTTGCACACGCCCAGGCCGAAGGTGTCGGCGCGCCCGAAGAAGCCCTGGAACTGCTCGGACAGTACCGGATTGAAGGTGATGCTGCGCGCCCAGCCGATGCCGGCGCCCAGCGTGTCCCCATAGCTGAAGCCGCCACAGGCGACCACGCCTTTGAAGTCGGCCAGCCGGGCACGACCCGACTGCAAATCGGACATGTGCACGTCGTAAGCCTCGAAACCCGCCTGGGTGAAGGCGTAGGCCATTTCAACGTGCGAGTTCACGCCCTGCTCGCGAAGGATCGCCACCTTGGGTTGGCTCAGATTCAGGTACGGCGCGGCCACGTTGTCCGCCGGATCGAAGGTCAGACTGACATGCAGGCCCGGGTCGCCGGGCTGACCGGCAGCGGCGTGCTCGCTGTCGGCACAGGCTGGGTTATCCCGTTGCTGGTTGATCTTCCAGCTCACGCTGTCCCAGACCTGCTGCAGATCGTACAAGCTGGCACTGAAGATGGCCTTGGTGTCACGCCAGACCTGCAACTGGCCCTTGCCGACATCGATGGATGAGGCGACCGGGCGGGTCTTGCCGACGAAATGGCTGTGTTTGGACAGGCCGTGCTCGCGCAGAGTCTGCATGACCGCGTTGCGGTCTTCGGTCCTGACCTGCAGCAGCACACCCAGTTCTTCGCTGAACAGGGCCTTGAGCGTCATTTCCTCGCGACGGACGCTGATCTGCGTTGCCCAGTTCTTGGCATCGCCGGTGTCCATGCGGCTGTCGCTGATGCCGTCGCCTTCGGTGACCAGCATGTCCACGTTCAGCGCCACACCCACCTGACCGGCGAAGGCCATTTCGGCGGCGGCCGCCAGCAGGCCGCCATCCGACCGGTCGTGGTAGGCCAGGATCTGGCCCTGGGCGCGCAGCGCGTTGACCGCGTTGACCAAGTTGATCAGGTCCTGCGGGCTGTCGAGGTCGGGCACCTCGTCGCCCGGCTGGCCCAGGGTCAGCCCCAGCACGCTGCCGCCCAGGCGGTTGCGTCCCTTGCCCAGGTCGACCAGCACCAGGGTGGTGTCGTCCAGGTCGCGATTGAGCTGCGGCGTGAGCGTGCCCCGCACGTCGGCCAGTGTGGCGAAGGCGCTGACGATCAGGCTCACCGGCGAGGTGACCTTCTTCTTTTCGCCATCGGCGGTCCACTGCGTGCGCATGGACAGGCTGTCTTTGCCCACCGGCACCGACACGTTCAGTGCGGGGCACAGTTCCATGCCGATGGCCTTGACGGTGGCGTAGAGGTCGGCGTCTTCACCGGGCTCGCCGCAGGCGGCCATCCAGTTGGCGGACAGCTTGACGCGCGGCAATTCGATAGGCGCCGCCAGCAGGTTGGTGATGGCCTCGGCCACCGCCATGCGGCCCGACGCCGCGGCATTGATCGAAGCCAGCGGCGTGCGCTCGCCCATGGACATGGCCTCACCAGCAAACCCGGCGTAGTCGGCCAGAGTGACAGCGCAATCGGCCACCGGCACCTGCCAGGGGCCGACCATCTGATCGCGGTGGCTGAGACCGCCCACGGTGCGGTCGCCGATGGTGACCAGAAAACGCTTGGAGGCCACGGTCGGATGGCTGAGCACGTCGATGACGGCCTTTTCCAGCGACACACCCGTCAGGTCCATCGGCTGGAACTGGCGCTCTACGGTCCTGACGTTGCGGTGCATCTTGGGCGGCTTGCCCAGCAGCACGTCCATCGGCATATCCACGGGCCGAACTGGTGCCCCCACGCTCCCCACTTCGTGTGGTTCGCTGCCCCCCGAGGGGGCTGTGCTTGCTTGGGGCGGCCCGGCGCGGCGCACGTCGCCCTCGTCAACCAGCGACAGGTGGCGCTCTTCGGTGGCCACACCAACCACCGAGAACGGGCAACGCTCGCGCTCGCAGAAAGCCTTGAACTGCTCCAGCGACTCGGGGGCGATGGCCAGCACGTAGCGTTCCTGGCTCTCGTTGCACCAGATTTCCTTGGGCGCCAGGCCGGACTCTTCCAGCGGCACGGCGCGCAGGTCGAAGCGGGCACCGCGGCCGGCGTCGTTCACCAGTTCGGGGAAGGCGTTGGACAGGCCGCCGGCGCCCACGTCATGGATAAACAGCACCGGGTTCTTCTCGCCCTGCGCCCAGCAGTGGTTGATGACTTCCTGCGCGCGGCGCTCGATCTCGGGGTTGCCGCGCTGCACCGAATCGAAGTCCAGCGAAGCGGCGTTGGTGCCGGTGGCCATGGAACTGGCGGCGCCGCCGCCCATGCCGATCTTCATACCCGGGCCACCGAGCTGGATCAGTAGCGTGCCGGCGGGAAACTCGATCTTCTTGGTCTGGCCGGCGTCGATCTGGCCCAGGCCGCCCGCAATCATGATGGGCTTGTGGTAGCCGCGGGTCACGCCGCCGACGTCCTGTTCGTATTCGCGGAAGTAGCCCAGCAGATTGGGCCGGCCGAACTCGTTGTTGAACGCGGCGCCGCCGAGCGGGCCCTCGATCATGATTTGCAGCGGGCTGGCGATGTGCTCGGGCTTGCCGCCCGGCTGGTCGCTCAGGCCGCCCCAGAGCTTGGAGACGGTGAAGCCGGTCAGGCCGGCCTTGGGCTTGGAGCCGCGGCCGGTCGCGCCCTCGTCGCGTATCTCGCCACCCGCGCCGGTCGAGGCACCCGGGAACGGAGAGATGGCGGTCGGGTGGTTGTGGGTCTCCACCTTCATCAGGATGTGGTGGGTGGCGGCCTCGGCCTGGTAGGCGGGCGATGCGTGGCCAGCGGCCTTGGCCACAAAGCGCTCCAGCTGGTGGCCTTCCATGATGGACGCGTTGTCGGAGTACGCCACGACGGTGTGTTGCGGCGACGTCTGGTGCGTGTGGCGGATCATGCCGAACAGGCTCTTGTCCTGCACCACGCCGTCGATGGTGAACTGCGCATTGAAGATCTTGTGGCGGCAGTGTTCGCTGTTGGCCTGCGCGAACATCATCAGTTCGACGTCGGTCGGATTGCGCTTCAGACCGTTGAATGCGTTGACCAGGTAGTCAATCTCGTCGTCGGCCAGGGCCAGGCCCCATTCGCCGTTGGCTTTTTCCAGTGCGGCACGGCCGCCACCCAGCACGTCCACATGCTCCATGGGCGCCGGGTGCAGTTCGGTGAACAGGGCTTCGGCCTGGCTGCGCTCGGCGGTTACCGACTCCGTCATGCGGTCGTGCAGCAGGTCGGCCACGGCGCGCAGCTGCTGGTCGGACAGACTGGCCTTGCCCAGCAGGCCGCTCTTCAGACCGATGCGGAACTCGACCAGGCGTTCGACGCGGTGCAGCGCCAGACCGCAGTTGTGCGCAATGTCGGTGGCTTTCGATGCCCAAGGTGAGACGGTGCCCAGGCGGGGCAGCACGAACAGCGCTGGCGCGCCGGCCTTTTCGGCGACCACGAACGCCTCGGTCGCCGGCTCGCCGTAGGTCAGCAGCTGGCCCAGGCGCTCCACCGTGGCGGCATCGGGCGCGGCGTCGAAGGACGCCAGATGCACGAAACGGGCCGAAAGGCCCGTGATCTTGTCGGAAACCGCCTGCAGGCGGGGCAGAAGTTGCTGGACTTTGAAGTCGCTGACGGCGTTGCCGCCATCGAAAAAGCGCAGGTGCAGGGTCACGTCGGGTGGCCTTGGGCAGGTGGACCGGAGAAGGTCGGTGGAAACCCGCAATTTTAGCCGGCCGCCTGCCCCGGCCCGATGAAGGCGGGTTGAGCATGTGCAACGATGCGCAGTTCCGCACCCGATGGGATAATCCGCTCATGAGCATCACCTACAAAGACGAAGCCGGTGTCGAAGCCATGCGGCTGGCTTGCCGCCTGGCGTCCGAAGTGCTGGACTATCTGACCCCGTTGATCCGACCGGGTATCACCACCGGAGAAATCGACCGGCTGGCGGCCGATTACATGAAGCAGCAGGGCACGGTGTCGGCCACCATCGGCTACCAGCCCAATGGCTACCCGCCCTTCCCTGGCCACCTGTGCACATCGCTCAACCATGTGGTCTGCCACGGCATTCCGGGAGACAAGCTGCTCAAGAAGGGGGACATCCTCAATGTCGACGTCACCGTCATCAAGGATGGCTGGTACGGCGACAACAGCCGCATGTTCCTGATCGGGGGTGAGTCGGCTTGCAGTGTCGCGGCACGGCGCCTGTGCCAGGTCACCTATGAGGCCATGTGGAAGGGCATCGAGGTGGTGCGCCCGGGTGCCCGGCTGGGGGACATCGGCCATGCCATACAGACGTTTGCCGAGGCCAATGGGTACACGGTGGTACGCGAGTTCTGCGGCCATGGCATCGGGCAGCGCTTCCACGAAGAACCCCAGGTCTTGCACTACGGCCGCCCCGGCACCATGGAAGAGCTCAAGCCGGGCATGATCTTCACCATTGAGCCCATGATCAACGCCGGCAAGCGCGACATCAAGGAACTGGGCGACGGCTGGACCATCGTCACCCGTGATCGCTCGTTGTCGGCCCAGTGGGAACACACCGTCCTGGTGACGCCCACCGGGTACGAGGTGCTCACGCTGTCGGCCGGCAGCCTGGCACCGCCTGCGTTCGTCAAGGCCTCCGCGACAGCTGTGGCCGCCTGAACCCCGCGACAGTCTCGACACCTGTCCTCATGCCCCTGGGTGATCTTCAAGCATTGCGGCAGCAGTACCGCGACGGCAAGACGTCCCTGTTCGCCCGTCTGGGCGTGCAGGGCTCGACAACACGTGGCATTTCCAGCGCATTGCGCCAGCTGGCACGCCTGACCGACCGGACACTGACCGACCTTTGGCGGCGGGCGGCGCTCGGATCCGGCTTTTCGCTGGTGGCGGTGGGCGGGTACGGACGTGGCGAGCTGTTTCCCCATTCGGACGTTGACGTCCTGGTTCTGGTGCCCGACAGCGCGCTCGTGGGCCAGGATGAAGCCCTCAAGGGCCGTCTGGAAACGTTCATTGGCGCCTGCTGGGACCTGGGGCTGGAGATTGGCTCCAGCGTCCGCACGGTGGCAGACTGTGTCGAAGAAGCCCGCCGTGATGTGACCGTGCAGACGTCGCTGCTGGAGTCAAGGCTCATTTGCGGTCACCGACCGGCGTTCCGGCGGCTGGTCCAGGCCCTGGGTGAGGCCATGGACCCCAAGGCCTTTTTTGTGGCCAAGATGCTCGAGATGCGCCAGCGCCACCACAAATTCGAGAACACGCCCTATGCGCTGGAGCCGAACTGCAAGGAATCGCCGGGAGGACTGCGCGACCTGCAGGTGATTCTCTGGGTGTCCAAGGCGGCCGGATTCGGGCGCAGTTGGGACGAACTGGCCAGGCGCGGACTGGCCACCCCGCTGGAGGCCCGCCAGATCAAGGCCAATGAAGCCTTGCTCACCCTGATCAGAGTCCGCTTGCACCTGCTGGCCAACCGACGCGAAGACCGGCTGGTGTTCGACCTGCAGAACACGGTCGCCGAATCCTTTGGCTACCGCACCCAGATGCCCGAGCCACCCGTGCCGGGGGCACGCCGCTCGACACAGTTGCGTCGTGCCAGCGAGGCACTCATGAAGCGCTACTACTGGGCGGCGAAGGCGGTGGCGCAGCTGAACCAGATTCTGCTGCTGAACATCGAAGAGCGGCTCAAGCAGGACGAGGCCAGTGCGGGCGACCTCCTGCGGCCCATCAATGAGCGCTTCTATGACAAGGCCGGCATGCTGGAGGTGGCCAGCGACCACCTGTACGTCCAGCAGCCGCACGCCATCCTGGAGACCTTCCTGCTCTACCAGACCACGGTCGGCATCAAAGGACTGTCGGCGCGAACCCTGCGCGCCCTGTACAACGCCCGCCCGGTGATGGACGCCGCATTCCGGCGCGATCCGGTCAATCGCCAGACCTTTTTGCGCATCCTCCAGGAACCCGAAGGCATCACCCACGCCATGCGCCTGATGAACCAGACGTCGGTGCTCGGGCGTTACCTCTGGGTGTTTCGCAACATCGTCGGGCAAATGCAGCACGACCTGTTCCACGTCTACACCGTGGACCAGCACATCCTCATGGTGCTGCGCAATGTGCGCCGTTTCTTCATCGCCGACCATTCGCACGAATACCCGTTCTGTTCACAGCTGGCTGCGGGCTGGGACAAGCCCTGGATCCTGTACATCGCCGCCCTGTTCCATGACATTGCCAAAGGACGGGGAGGCGACCATTCCGACCTGGGCGCGCGCGATGTGCGCATGTTCTGCAGACAACACGGCATCGCGCGGGAGGACACCCGCCTGATCGAGTTCCTGGTGGCGGAGCACCTCACCATGAGCCGCATGGCGCAGAAAGAGGACCTCAGCGACCCGGAAGTGATTGCTGCATTCGCCAGGCGGGTGGGCAACGAGCGCTACCTGACGGCGCTGTACCTGCTCACGGTGGCCGACATCCGGGGCACCAGCCCCAAGGTCTGGAATGCCTGGAAAGGCAAGCTGCTGGAGGACCTGTACCGCTACACCTCGCGCGCGCTGGGCGGTCGTGCGCCCGACCCGGGTGCGGTGGTGGAGGGACGCAAGCGCGAAGCGCTGTCCATCCTGGCTCTGCACGCCCTGCCCCACATGGCCCACAAGGCACTCTGGGACACCCTGGACATCAGCTATTTCATGCGCCACCAGGCCGATGACATCGCCTGGCACACCCGCGTCCTGACCCGCCAACTGGCGCAACAAGGGCGCCAGATGCCGTCTTCCGAATCTTCAGTCCCGGCCCAGGACGAAAAGGCCATCGTGCGGGCACGGCTCTCGCCGGAGGGTGAGGGATTGCAAGTGCTGGTCTATGCCACGGACCAGAGCGACCTGTTTGCCCGTATCTGCGGTTACTTCGACACCTCGGACTTCAGCATCCTGGATGCCCGGATCCACACCACACGCGACGGGCACGTACTGGACACTTTCCAGGTGATCGCTCCCTCCCTGGCTGACCACTACCGCGAACTCATCGCCATGGTCGAGCGCAACCTGGCACAGACCATCGACGCCCGTGGGCCTCTGCCACCGCCCAGCAAGGGCCGCCTGTCACGCAGGGTCAAGAGCTTCCCGGTCACACCCCGGGTGGACCTTCGTCCCGACGACAAGGCGCAGCGCTGGCTGCTCAGTGTGTCGGCCAGCGATCGCTCAGGTCTGCTCTACGGCATATCCCGTGTCCTGGCGCGTCATCAGATCAGCGTGCAACTGGCCAAGATCACCACGCTGGGGGAACGGGTCGAAGACACGTTTCTGATCAGCGGCTCGTCGCTCCAGGTCAACAAGCGGCAGATCGAGATTGAAACCGAGCTTCTCGAATCCCTGGCGGGCGCTGCCTGAGCGCGCGGCCGCTGGCCAGGGGCTGCCCAAAAACACGGAATAGTCTTATAATCTAAGGCTTTGCAACTTGCGACAAGTACAGCAAGGCATCCCAAAGACGGATTTGCTGCGGCTGTCGCACCTGAACCTCGAGGAAGCGCCATGAAAGAAGGCATTCACCCCAACTACCGCGAAGTCTGTTTCGTGGACCTGTCCAACAACTTCAAGTTCGTGACCCGCTCCTGCGTGAACACCAAGGAAATGGTCAAGATGGACGACGGCCGTGAGCTGCCGCTCTACAAGCTGGACACCTCGAGCGAATCCCACCCTTTCTACACCGGCACGCAGAAAAGCGTTGACAACATGGGTGGCCGCGTCGAGAAGTTCCGCAACCGCTACGCCAAGACCGCCAAGTAAACGGTCGCCGGCCCGCCAGCCCAGCTGGTGGGGCCTGCCAGAGAAGCAGCCGCCCGGCTGCTTTTTTTTTCGCGCCCTGCCGTGCCTGCCCAGGCCGACTGCGGCGTTCCCGCCGTCGGAGACCGGTTTGCGGTGCCCTAGCCTGTACATTACGGCGATGCGTCAGGCATGATGGCCCGATCCGAGCTCCTGTGACGCCTGAATCGCCCGTCCTACACATCCCGCTGTGAACAGCCCCACGCCCGCCATCGTCACGCAGACGGCTGTCCGTCCACTCCCCCGCCTGGCGCTGCTGGTCTTTTGTCTGGCCTATGTGCTGCCCGGTTTTCTCGGGCGCGAACCGTGGAAGATCGAAGACCTGTCGGCCTTCGGGGTGATGCGCGAGTTGGCGCTGGGCCTGACCGAGTGGTGGGAGCCGCGCTTGCTGGGCCTGGCGCCCGAAGAGCCCGGCTTGCTGCCCTATTGGCTGGGCGCCCTGTCGATCCGGACCTTGGGCTTCCTGGACGCCGAAACGGCGTCGCGACTTCCGTTCATCGTTCTGCTCGCGTTCACGCTGGCCTGTACCTGGTACGCCGTCTACCATCTGGCCCGGCAGCCTGCCGCCCAGCCGGTGGCGTTTGCCTTCGGTGGCGAAGCCAGTCCCAGGGACTACGCGCGCGCCATGGCCGATGCGGGTCTTCTGGCGCTGATTGCCTGCCTCGGCTTGGCGCGTCTGTCCCATGAGACGACCCCGGAACTTGCCCGTCTGGCGTTCGCGTCGCTGATGCTGCTGTCTGTGGCCCGCCTGGGCCGCCGCGAATCCCCCTGGGCATCCCTGGTGGCCGCCTCGCTGGCCTTGCTGGCGCTGCTGCTCAGTGGCATGGGCTGGCCGGCGGTCTGGTTGCTGGCGGGGTGGATCGTGATTCTGCTCAGGTCCCCCGGCGAATCTGAGGCGCCTGTTCAACCTGCCCTTGTCCGCCACCGCGCCGCCCTGCTTTCTCTGCTGGTTGTGCTGGCGGTTCTGGTGGGCCTGGGGCTGCGCCAGGGCTGGCTGACCAACCCGCTGGGATGGTCGGAAACATTGGGCCACGCAGCCAACGCCAAGAGCAGCGTCAACATCTGGACCAGTTACGCGCGCATGTTGGTCTGGTTCACCTGGCCCGCCTGGCCACTGGCGGTATGGACGGTTTGGCGCTGGCGCCGCCAGTTGGGCAGCCTGCACCTGGCCCTGCCGCTGTGGTTTGTTCTGGTCGGCCTGCTCAACAGTGCCTTGGCCGGACGCAGCGACCGGGCCCTGTTGGTGGCCCTGCCCGCCTTTGCCGCGCTGGCGGCGTTTGCCTTGCCGACGCTCAGGCGCAGTGCCGCGGCCCTGATCGACTGGTTCACCCTGCTCTTTTTCAGCTTTTGTGCCCTGGTGATCTGGGTGATCTGGGTGGCCATGCAGACTGGCGTGCCCGCCAAGCCCGCAGCCAATGTGGCCAAGCTGGCCCCGGGCTTCACGCCTGAATTCTCTTTCGGCCTGTTCCTGCTGGCCCTCATGGCCACCCTGGCCTGGCTCGGGCTGGTGGCATGGCGGGTCGGGCGCCATCCCCAGGCCATCTGGAAAAGCCTGGTGCTGCCCGCCAGCGGTGCCACCTTGTGCTGGCTGTTGCTGATGACACTCTGGCTGCCCTTGCTGGACTTCGGCCGCAGTTACGGCCCGATGTCGCGGCGCCTGGCCAGCCTGCTGCCAGCCGATGCATGTGTCCTCGTCGACGGCTTGTCACAGGCACAGATTGCGGCGCTTCAGCACCACGGCGGTCTGGACATTCACCGAATTGACAGCAAATTGGCACCCCAGTGCCGCAGTCTGCTGGTCGATCTTGAACAGCAGCCTTCGTTGGACGAACGGGTGGAGCTGACGCATTGGGCCTTCAAGGCCACCGTGCGGCGCCTGAACGACGACCGCAGGGAAACCATCCTGCTGTATCTGCGGGTCGGTGGCTGAGGCTCGGTGCGGTCAGGCCACCTGACGGCGGACGCGGGACGCTGGCAGGCTGATCGAGAAGGTGGAGCCACGGCCTAGCTCGCTCTGCACATCCACGCGGCCTCCGTGGCGCTGGGCCACGTGTTTGACGATGGCCAGACCCAGTCCGGTGCCACCCGTTTCCCGGGAACGGCTGCGGTCCACGCGGTAAAAGCGTTCGGTCAGGCGGGGCAGGTGTTCGGCGGCGATGCCAGGGCCGGCGTCAGTGACAAAGAACTCGCCGCTGCCATCCGCGTGAAGCCTCCATCCCGCGCGGATCTGACCGCCTCCCGGTGTGTAGCGGACGGCATTGCTCATGAGGTTGGACATGGCGCTGAGCAGTTCGGTCTTGGCGCCCGATACCCAGAACGCCCGGCCCGATTCGGCGTCGATGACATGGGGTGGATCGGCGATGGTCTGTGACAGGCCGCGCGCCTCCTGCAGCACGTGCTGGAGCAATTCGTCGCTGTCGATCCAGTCCCCCTGCCCAGGTGCCGGACTGCCCTCCAGACGGGAGAGTGTCAGCAGGTCACTGACCAGCACCTGCATGCGTTGGGCCTGCTGACTCATCAGGCCCAGGTAGCGCTGGCGCTCGTCCTCTTCAAGCGGAATGCTCTGCATGGTCTCGACAAAGCCGCTGAGCACGGTCAAGGGGGTGCGGATCTCGTGCGAGACGTTGGCCACGAAATCCCGTCGCATGGCTTCTGCCAGCTGCACGGCCGTGACATCCCGGGACAGCAGCAGCTTGCGCTTCTTGCCATATGGGTGCACCTGCAGCAGGATCTTTGTCGGCTGTGTAGGCTTGGGTCCAGGTCCGTCAATCTGGATTTCGCGGTCGAAGTCCCCGGCATTGAGATAGGCGACAAACGCCGGATGCCGCACCAGGTTTCGCACGTACTGGCCGAGGTCCCGCTGCGGGTCAAACCCGAGCTGACTGGCCGCCGTCAGGTTGGCCCATTCAATCCGGCCAGCGGCATCAAGCAGCACCACCCCGTTGGGTGAGGCCTGTATGGCCGCCAGGAAATCGTCCAGCCGCGCCTCGCTGTTCTGCGCTTTTTTGTCCAGCTTCTTGATCAGCTTGCGGGTTCGATCGACCAGGTCACCCCAGAGCCCCGGCAGGCGAGGCGACTCATTGGGAATTCCCTTGGCCAGCCAGCGCAAGAGCTGGCGAGCACGCAGGCCATCAAGGATGATCCAGCCCAGGCCGCCCGCCAGAGCTCCGGCGAAGACCCAGCCCGGGTGGTCGGCTGCCCAGCCCCACACCGCCCCGGCTGCAATCCAGAGCGCCAGTTCAATGGCCCGCCGGGTCATGCCGAGGGTGTGGTGTCAGAGGTGGCGCTTTTGCCTGTGTGATTGAGAGCGGTCAGGCGATAACCGGCTCCGCGCACGGTTTCCACCATGCTGGCGGCCTCGCCCAGTGATTCCCTCAGCCGCTTGACATGCACATCCACGGTTCGCTCCTCGATAAAGACATGATCTCCCCAGATCTTGTCGAGCAGCGTACCACGGGTGTGCACCCGTTCGGCGTGTTTCATGAGGTAATGGAGCAGCTTGAACTCGGTCGGACCGACCTTGAGTTCCTTGC
The DNA here is from genome assembly GCA_006227785.1 of Burkholderiales bacterium. Lineage (GTDB taxonomy): Bacteria > Pseudomonadota > Gammaproteobacteria > Burkholderiales > Burkholderiaceae_C > Hydrogenophaga. Next base: position 2,721 of record SBFU01000480.1, on the reverse strand, counting down.
CACGGAAGCTGACGCGGTAGGTGGCCGCATCCAGGCTGAGCTCCCCGATCTGAACCGAATCATTGACGATTTCAGGGGCACGCCGGCGCAACACGGCACGGATGCGCGCCAGCAGTTCCTGGGTCGAGAACGGCTTGGTGATGTAGTCGTCGGCGCCCGCATCCAGGCCTTGCACCTTGTCCGATTCGTCGCTGCGGGCCGTCAGCATCAGGATGGGCACGGTGCGGGTGCGTTCGTGCTTGCGCCACTGCCGCGCCAGCACAGCACCGCTCTCGCCGGGCAGCATCCAGTCCAGCAGGATGACGTCAGGAAGGACGGCATCGATCTCGCGCTGTGCCGCCGCCCCGTCAAACACCACGGTGGGCGCAAAGCCGTTGTGGCGCAGGTTGACGGCGATGAGTTCGGCAATGGAGGGTTCGTCCTCCACCACCAGGACGCGAGGCAGCTTTCTCATCCGACCACAGACTCCACCTTGGACACGGGCGCATGCCGGACATCCTCGCCCTTGACGATGAAAATGATCTGCTCGGCAATGTTCTTGGCGTGGTCGCCCACCCGCTCGATGGACTTGGCCAGGAACAGCAGGTCCAGACTGGGCGAGATGGTGCGCGCGTCTTCCATCATGTACGTGATGAGCTTGCGCAGAAAGCCGTTGTACTCCTGGTCGATGGCATCGTCGCCCTTGATGATGGCCAGAGCCATCTCGGTGTCCAGCCGGGCAAAGGAGTCCAGGGACTTGCGCAGCAGGGTCGCAGCCAGCTCGGCTGCCACCCGCAGCTCGTTGGCGGGCAGGCTGCGCGGTGCGCTGCTGGTCTGGATGATGGACTTGACCATGCGGGCCATGCGGGCGACCTCGTCGCCGGCGCGCTCGAGGTTCTGGGTGCTGCGCGAGATGGCCATCAGGAAGCGCAGGTCCCGGGCGGTCGGTTGGCGGCGGCCGATGGTGGAAATGATCTCGTGGTCGATCTGAACCTCCATCTGGTTGATGCGGTTCTCGGTCTCCAGGACCTGGTCGGCCGATTCGACGCTGAAGTGCTCAAGGGCATAGAGCGCCTGGTGCAACTGGGATTCGACCATGCCGCCCATTTCGAGCACGTGGGTGGAGATGGAGTTGAGCTCGGCGTCGAACTGGCTGGAGAGGTGTTTGTCGCTCATGGATGCGCCTCCTGAGGTTTCTGGTGTGTGACAGGTTCGGTCAGGAAGTTCATCAGCCGAAACGGCCGGTGATGTAGTCCTCGGTCTCGGTGCGCTTGGGCTTGAAGAAGATCTGTTCGGTCGCGCCAAACTCGATCAGTTCACCCAGGTACATGTAGGCGGTGAAGTCGCTGCAGCGGGCGGCCTGTTGCATGTTGTGCGTCACGATGGCAATGGTGTAGTCCTGCTTGAGTTCGTGCACCAGCTCTTCGACCTTGCCGGTCGAAATGGGGTCCAGCGCCGAGGTGGGCTCGTCCAGCAACAGGACCGATGGTTTGACCGCCACGCTGCGGGCGATGCACAGGCGCTGTTGCTGACCGCCCGACAGGCTCATGCCGTTCTGGCCCAGCTTGTCCTTGACCTCATTCCACAGGGCGGCTTTGGACAGCGCCCATTCCACGCGGTCGTCCATCTCGCTTTTGCTCAGGTTCTCATAGAGCTTCACGCCGAAGGCAATGTTGTCGTAGATGGTCATGGGGAACGGTGTCGGCTTCTGGAACACCATGCCGATGCGGGCCCGCAGCAGGTTCAGGTCCTGCTTGTCGTCCAGGATGTTCTGGCCATAGAAGTTGATCTGGCCTTCCGCGCGCTGGCCCGGGTACAGGCTGTACATGCGGTTGAGGGTGCGCAGCAGGGTGGACTTGCCGCAACCGGACGGCCCGATGAAGGCGGTCACCTTGCGCTCGGCAATGTCCATGGACACGTTCTTGAGACCCTGGAACTTGCCGTAGTAGAAGTTCAGGTTGCGCACCTCAAGCGCGGTGCGGGTGGCTTCGGCAGCGGGGGCGAGGACAGCGGACATGGTGGTTTCCGATGGATTGGATTCGGTGAAGCTGGTGATGCAGGCGGGCGACCACCGGGTCGTCAGGCGCGCACCTTTTCGCGGAAGAAGACACGGGCCAGGATGTTCAGCACCAGAACGGCCAGGGTGATCAGCAAGGCACCGCCCCAGGCCAGACTGATCCAGTTTTCGAACGGGCTCATGGCCATCTGGAAAATCCAGACCGGCAGGTTGGCCATGGGGCCGCTCATGTCGGTGGTGAAGAACTGGTTGTTCAGGGCGGTGAACAGCAGGGGCGCCGTCTCGCCGCTGATGCGGGCGATCGCCAGCAGCAGGCCGGTGATGACGCCGGCCTTGGCCGCGCGCAGCGTGACCATGGTGGCCACCTTCCAGCGCGGCGCGCCCAGGGCAAAGGCCGCCTCGCGCAGGCTGCCCGGCACCAGCCGGAGCATGTTCTCGGTGGTGCGGACCACCACCGGCACGGCGATCAGCGAGAGGGCGAAACTGCCCGCGTAGCCGGAGAAGTTGCCCACTGTCGCCACCGCAATGGCATAGACGAACAGGCCCAGAACGATCGAGGGGGCCGACAGCATGATGTCGGTCACGAAGCGGGTGAACTCGGCGGTCTTGCTGGTGTCGCCGTACTCGGCCAGGTAGACACCGGCGAGGATGCCGATCGGGGTCGAGACCAGCACGGCCAGTCCCAGCATGAGCAGGCTGCCCACGATGGCGTTGCGCAGGCCGCC
>SBFU01000095.1 GCA_006227785.1 Burkholderiales bacterium | reverse complement strand
AGCGAGACCGTCTTGCCCGAGCCGGTTGGTCCTGTCACCAGCACCATGCCGTAAGGGCGCGAGATGGCGTTGAGCAGGCGCGCCTTCTCTTCCGGCTCGTAACCCAGGGCCTCGATACCCAGCTTGGCACTGCTCGGGTCAAGAATACGGATCACGATCTTCTCGCCGAACAGGGTGGGCAGCGTGCTGACGCGAAAGTCGATGACCCGTTCCGGTCCGATCTTGAGCTTCATGCGCCCGTCCTGCGGCACCCGCTTCTCGGAGATGTCCATGCGGGAGATCACCTTGATGCGCGAGGCCAGCTTGTCCTTGATGGCGATCGGCGGCGAGGCGATCTCGCGCAATTCGCCGTCGATGCGGAAGCGCACCCGGTAGTTGTGCTCGTACGGTTCGAAGTGCAGGTCGGATGCGCGCATGTTGAACGCATCGATCAGCATCTTGTGCAGAAACTTGACGACTGGAGCGTCCTCGACCTCTGACGTTTTGTCGTTGGTTTCTACCGTCGTGGGCTCGGTCGCCGCCTCATCGAATTCGAAGTCACCGCCGACGATGTTGTCGATGGCGTCGCCCGCACTGGTGGTCAGTGCATCGACCAGCTTGTTGAGTTTGTCGTACTCGGCGATCACCCAGTCGACGCCCATCTGGGTGGCGAACTTGATCTTTTCTGCTGCGCCAAGGTCGGCCGGGTCGGCGGTTGCCACCATCAGGCGATTGCTGCGCTTGCTCAGCACAACAATGCGGTAGTCGGCGCAAATCTTGGGATCAAGAAGTCCCTTGGGCAGACGCTCGGCATCGATGGCATCGAGGTCCAGCAGGGGTGCTGCAAAAGCCGTTGACATGGTGTGCGCCATGTCGGAAGCGGACACCGAGCCGGAACTGGTCACCTCGGCAATGAAGCTGGTGCGGCTGCTCTGCGCCTTCTTGTACAGATCCTCTGCAGCACGCTGACCCAGCTTGCCCGCAGCCACGAGCGCACGGGCCAGGCCGGGCAAGGCCATGGTCGAGCTTTCCTGGGTCGGGGTGTCAATGGACGCCATAACCCCGTAATCTAACGTAAATCAACGACTTGCAATGCGCATTTGACGCAACTTGTGCCGAATTTGCCGCTTCCTGTCGTTTTGAGGTTGCGCGTTCGGCCTTGTGTGCCGATGGGCGGTGCGCAGTGCGCGCCGTGCGGTTGTCGCCGCGGCACATCAGAATTCTGGTCGGGGTGAGAGGATTCGAACCTCCGGCCTCTACGTCCCGAACGTAGCGCTCTACCAGGCTAAGCTACACCCCGTTTGGCTCCATTTCGGCGCCGACTGGACCGATCTTGTCAAGGCATGCTGCCCCGCTTCGGCCTCCGCGGCTGCTTGGACAAACGTTCAGGATCGCCTGTCCAGCAGACCAACTGTCAATTGTAGCAAAGCCGCGCGGTACTCGTTGTCGGGCAACTGCCGCGCGGCATCGGCCGCGCGTTCGGCCTCTGCCATGGCGCTTTGTCGGGCGGCCTCAAGGGCACCGGTGCCGGTCACAATCGCCTGGATTTCGTTCAGATGCGTCAAGTCGCCGTCTTCAATGGCCTGGCGGATCAGGGCCGCCTGGGATGCGTCGGCCTTCCGAAGAGCGCAGATGATGGGCAGGGTGACCTTGCCCTCGCGCAAGTCGTCGCCGAGGTTCTTGCCAAGTTCGTTGGCCTGTCCTTCGTAGTCGAGGACATCGTCGATGACCTGGAACGCCGTACCCAGCGACTGGCCATAGGCGGCACAGGCCGCCTCTGTCTGCGGGTCCGCGCCGACCAGGATGGCTCCCAGGCGGGCGCTGGCTTCAAACAGTTTTGCCGTCTTGGACCGGATGACGCGCAGATAGGCCGTCTCGTCCAGAGAGGCATCATGCATGTTCATCAGCTGCATCACCTCACCTTCGGCAATCACGTTGGTGGCTTCGGAGAGCACCTGCATGACCCGCATGTTGTCGACGTCGACCATCATCTGGAAGGCGCGCGAGTAAAGAAAATCGCCCACCAGAACACTGGCCGCGTTGCCAAATCGCTCGTTGGCGGTTTCGCGGCCACGCCGCAGCGTGGACTCGTCCACCACGTCGTCATGCAGCAGTGTGGCGGTGTGGATGAACTCCACCACGGCCGCCAGAACATGTCGCTGCGGGTGAAGGCTTTCCAGAGCGCCGCTGATCAGAAGGAGCAGGGCAGGGCGAAGGCGCTTGCCGCCCGCTGAAATGATGTACTGCGCCACTTCGCGCACCAGCGGGACGTCGGAGGTCAGTCGGTCGGCAATGACCTGATCGACCTGTTTCATGTCGTCCTGCAGCAGGTCCAGGGCGGCGGAGGCGGAGGTGTTGGAAGTCAAGGCAGGGAGTTGCGGGTAGGAAGGCCGTGTCGGGCCGGCAGCGAAATTATAGGAAGCCACCCGGGCGGCCTGGACCGTGTGGCGGCATGCGGCCCATCAGTCGCCCGTTGTCACCGGCCAGTCTTGTCGATGGAGTGCTTTCGTGATAGACTGTAGGGCTTGGTGGAAATCCGTCTGCCAGGTTTTCGATGTGTTTTCTTGCCGTCTCGGCATGGAAACCACCTGAGAGGTTCATATGTACGCGGTCATAAAAACCGGTGGCAAGCAGTATCGCGTTGCCGCTGGCGAAAAAATTAAAGTAGAACAGATTGCTGCGGATGTGGGCCAGGAGATCGTCATCGACCAGGTTCTGGCTGTCGGCAACGGCGCTGAACTGAAGGTGGGTACGCCCCTGGTGTCCGGCGCAACAGTCAAGGCCACGGTGGTGGCACACGGTCGTGGCGAGAAGGTTCGCATCTTCAAGATGCGCCGCCGCAAGCACTACCAGAAGCGCCAAGGTCACCGTCAGAATTTCACCGAACTGCAGATCGCAGCGATTTCTGCCTGAGGAGTGAATTGAAATGGCACAGAAAAAAGGCGGCGGCTCTACGCGAAACGGGCGCGATTCCAAGCCCAAGATGCTCGGTGTGAAGGCCTTTGGTGGCGAGCTGGTGAGCGCCGGCTCCATCATCGTGCGCCAGCGCGGCACCAAGTTCCACCCTGGCACCAATGTCGGCGTGGGCAAGGATCACACCCTGTTTGCCACGGTCGACGGCCATGTGACGTTCGCCGTCAAGGGTGCGCTCAACCGCCAGGTGGTGAGCATCACCCCCGTCTGACGTCCGCACGGCCCTGCGGGCTCGACGCTCGTCGGGCGTTGCCGGCGGGGTGGGTGGACAGCATGTCAACTGAAGGCCCGCTGATGCGGGCCTTTTGTGTTTTTCCTGCAGGAGCGCAACATGAAGTTTGTGGATGAAGCCACGATCGACGTCGCCGCGGGCGATGGCGGCAATGGCTGCGCCTCGTTCCGGCACGAAAAGTACAAGGAGTTCGGCGGTCCGGACGGTGGTGATGGCGGCCGTGGCGGACATGTGATCGCCGTGGCCGACAGCAGCCTCAACACCCTGGTTGACTTCCGGTTCACCCGCCGATTCGAGGCCCGACGGGGTGAGCATGGCAAGGGCTCCGACATGTTCGGAGTCAAAGGCGATGACATCGTGCTTCGCATGCCGGTGGGCACCATTGTTTCCGATGCCGACACGGGCCAGGTCCTGTTTGAGTTGCTGCAGCCAGGCGAACAGGTGACGCTGGCCAAAGGCGGCGATGGCGGTTTCGGCAACCTGCATTACAAGAGTTCGACCAACCGGGCACCCCGGCAAAAGACCCCGGGCTGGCCGGGAGAGCGGCGCACGCTCAAGCTGGAGCTCAAGGTGCTGGCCGATGTCGGCCTGCTGGGCATGCCCAATGCGGGCAAGTCGACCCTGATCGCCGCCATTTCAAATGCCCGTCCGAAGATCGCCGACTACCCGTTCACGACGCTGTACCCCAACCTCGGCGTGGTGCGGGTGGGGCCTGAAAAGAGTTTCGTGGTTGCCGATGTGCCCGGGCTGATCGAGGGCGCGTCTGAAGGTGCGGGGCTGGGTCACCAGTTCCTCCGGCACCTGCAGCGCACGCGCTTGTTGCTGCATCTGGTGGACGTGGCACCATTTGATGATGCGGTCGATCCGGTCCAGCAGGCGCGAGCCATCGTGGCCGAGCTCAAGAAGTACGACCCGGGGCTTCATGCCAAGCCGCGATGGCTGGTGCTCAACAAGCTCGACATGGTGCCCGCCCAGGAGCGAGGGGCCCGGGTCAAGGACATCGTGCGGCGGCTGCGCTACAAAGGGCCGGTGTTCGAGATTTCGGCGCTCACCCGCGAAGGGTGTGAGCTGCTGGTCCAGAAGGTGTACGAACACATTGCCCGCGTCCATGAGGAGCAGCAGGGGCCGGCCGAAGTGGATCCTCGCTTTCATGGTGCGTATCGCCAGGTCTGATCGCACCATTTTTCAACTCAAAGTTTTCGCCTGTCGGTTCGCACCATGCAAGCAGACACCCCAGTGATTGAAGAGTCTCCAGCCGAGCTGTTGAAATCGGCCCGTCGCATCGTGGTCAAGGTCGGCTCCAGTCTGGTCACCAACGAAGGCCGGGGGCTGGACGAGCAGGCCATTGGCCAGTGGAGCGAGCAACTGGCGGCCCTCGTCCAGCAGGGGCGGGAGATGGTGATGGTCAGCAGCGGCGCGGTGGCCGAGGGCATGAAACGGCTGGGTTGGGCGACCCGCCCCAAGGAAATCCACGAGCTTCAGGCTGCGGCCGCCGTGGGTCAGATGGGACTGGTCCAGATGTATGAGACCAAGCTGCGCGCCTGTGGGGTCGGCAGTGCCCAGGTCTTGCTGACCCATGCGGACCTGGCCGATCGGGAACGGTACCTCAATGCCCGTTCGACGCTGCTGACCTTGCTGGATCTGAAGGTGGTGCCGGTCATCAATGAAAACGACACGGTGGTCAACGACGAGATCAAATTCGGCGACAACGACACGCTGGGTGCCCTGGTGGCCAATCTGATTGAGGCCGATGTGCTGATCATCCTGACCGATCAGAAGGGGCTGTACACCGCCGACCCTCGTCGCGATCCCTCAGCCGAGTTCGTGCATGTGGCCCGGGCCGGTGATGTTCGTCTGGAGGCCATGGCGGGCGGGGCAGGCACCGGGATCGGCAAGGGCGGCATGATCACCAAGATCCTGGCCGCCAAGCGCGCGGCCGGGTCCGGCGCCAGCACGGTGATCGCATGGGGGCGCGAACCCAAGGCCCTTTTGAGACTGGCCGAAGGTGAGCCCATCGGCACCTGCCTGGTTGCCCAGACCCCCAAGAACCAGGCTCGCAAGCGCTGGATGGCCGATCATCTTCAGCTGCGCGGGTCGGTTTCAGTGGACGCAGGGGCGGTCGGCAAGATTGTCGGTGAAGGCAAGAGCCTCCTGCCCATCGGCATGGTCAGTGTGTCCGGCGAGTTCTCCCGCGGGGATGTGATCGCGGTGCGTGATCCGGATGGGCGTGAGGTGGCCCGTGGTCTGGCCAATTACGCCAGCTCGGAGGCCAGACTGATCTGCCGCCGTTCTTCAGGCGATTTTGAGCGACTGCTGGGCTATGTCGGCGAGGCGGAAATGATCCACCGCGACAACCTGGTGCTGATTCCGTCCTGACGCGAGTGCCCCGCCGTCAGGTCCGCTGCGGGTCCGGATCGAAGCTGCCGCCTGGAGGCAGCTCCATGGTCGAGACACCCTGTCCGTGGTGGCCTTCCGGGTGATCGTCCGGGTTGCGGTGCCTCATGCCCCCCCGCAGGTACCGGTTGCGGTTGTCGTTGCGGGGTAGGTAGCGCGACAGCTCTGTGAGCGCCATCTCGTAGACACCACGTTTGAACTCGACCACCACGTCCAGTGGCACCCAGTAGTCGTGCCAGCGCCAGGCATCAAACTCGGGGTGGCTGGTCGCCCTCAGGTTCAGATGCCAGTCCTGGGCAATCAGCCGCAGCAGATACCAGATCTGTTTCTGTCCCTTGTAGTGCCCGCGCGCATCGCGGCGGATGAAACGGTCCGGCACTTCGTAGCGCAACCAGTCGCGTGTGCGTGCCACGATGGCCACGTGCTCCGGAAGCAGTCCGACCTCTTCATGCAGTTCCCGGTACATCGCCTGCTCGGGTGTCTCTCCCCGATCGATGCCGCCTTGCGGAAACTGCCAGGAGTGTGAGCGGATTCGCTTGCCCCAGAACACCTGGTTTTTCTGGTTGAGCAGAATGATGCCGACATTGGGCCTGAAGCCTTCTCTGTCAAGCATAATCAACCCCAAATTTTGAACTGTGTCCATTATGCATCGCGGTCTGCCAATTGCGAAGCAGGGCAGTCCCGGTCATACGCGCGACACAGTTCATGCTGCCTGATCCCCTCACCATATTCTCCCCGCCGTGGCCGCTCCATCGGCCCGCGTTTGCCTCATGAAAGCCTCCCAGTTCCTGATTTCCACCCTCAAGGAAGCCCCGGCCGATGCCGAGGTGGTCAGTCACCAGTTGATGACGCGCGCAGGCATGATCAAGAAGCTGGGAGCGGGCATCTACAGTTACATGCCCATGGGTTTGCGGGTGATCCAGAAGGTCGAGCGCATCGTGCGCGAGGAAATGACCCGGGCGGGCGCGGTGGAGATGACCATGCCGGTGATCCAGCCCGCCGAACTCTGGCAGGAAACTGGTCGATTCGAGAAGATGGGGCCGGAACTGCTGCGCATCAAGGACCGGCACGACCGCGACTTTGTGGTGCAACCCACCAGCGAAGAGGTGGTGACCGATGTGGCGCGCCAGGAGTTGCGCAGTTACAAGCAATTGCCCAAGAACCTGTACCAGATCCAGACCAAGTTCCGTGACGAGCGCCGGCCGCGCTTTGGACTGATGAGGGGGCGCGAATTCATCATGAAGGATGCCTACTCCTTTGATCGCGACGAAGCGGGTGCCAAGGCCAGCTACCAGGTCATGGCAGCGGCCTACCGCCGCATCTTCGACCGCTTCGGCCTGCAGTACCGTGCTGTGGCGGCCGACAGCGGCGCCATCGGTGGCGACCTGAGCGAGGAGTTCCAGGTGATCGCGGCCACCGGCGAGGACGCCATCGTCTACTGCCCGGCCAGTGACTACGCGGCCAACATGGAGAAGGCCGAAGCGCAGGCGCCGGTTGGTCCGCGTCCCGC
>SBFU01000105.1 GCA_006227785.1 Burkholderiales bacterium | reverse complement strand
TGTGGGAATGCTTCTTGCACGACACTCCCCCAGGGCACCACGGTGGTGCCCGCCCCACGGGAGTGTCCATGTCCGCCTTTCGACCCGCGCGCGGCCCAGTGCCAGCGCAGGCCAGCCCCACGTGAGCGCCGCGCGCATCACGGTGGCCCTGTTCGGCCCGCACGGCCGCGGGGCCTTCAACGAGGCCGGTCTCACCGGCGCCTTGCGCGCCCGTGAACGAGGCCACGAGGTGGACATCCGCTGGATCGGTCCCGGCACACCTGAAGGGCGGGCCGAGTCGCTGCGCGACCTGTGCCGCCGTGGCGTGGACCTGCTGGTGGCGCATGGCGGCCAGGGCGATGCCCCGGTGCAGGCCCTGCATGCCGAGTTTCCCGACACCCGCTTCGTCATCACCCAGGGCCACTTCACCGCGCCCAACGTGGCCTGCTACGAGGTGCTGCAAGAGCAGTCGGCCTTCCTGGCCGGCGTGCTGGCCGGGCTGCATTCGCGCACCGGCGTGGTCGGCCATCTGTCCGGCGAGGTGTTGCGCCCCGGTCTCAAGGGCCAGTCCGCCTTTGCCCACGGCCTGCGGGTCTGCGGCCGCCCGGTGCAGTTCCTGACCCAGTTCTGCGGCGAGCAGCACGACCCCGCGCTGGCCTACGCCGCCACCCTGTCCATGCAGCGCGAAGGCGCCGATCTGGTGTTCGCCATGCTCGACGGCGGGCGGGCCGGCGTCAACCAGGCCTGCCGCGAACGCCCCATCCGCCAGATCGGCAGTGTGCTGGACTGGGTGGCGCGCGAGCCGGACATCTTTGTCGCCTCGGCGGTGGCCGACTCGGGCCGCTGCGTGACCGAGGCCATCGACGATTTCGCCAGCGACCGCCTGAAGCCGGGCACGCGCCGCCGCTTCGGTCTGGAAGACAGCAGCTGCGTGCGCCTGGTGCTGGCACCGGCACTGCGGGTGGTGCACGGGCGCGCCATGGAAGCCTGGCAGCGCCGGCTGCTGGAGGGTGTGCAGGCCGTCGACACCGGCTTCGAGGACAGCCGGCCCGCGCCGCTGGACCTGGCCTCAGCGGCCTGAACCGGCCAGGGCCTGCAGCTCGGCCAGCAGGCGCCCGCGCACCCCGGTCATGCCCCGGTAGGCCACCACCGCCTCGCTCATCGAGGCCAGCGCCCGCACCAGTTCGGCCGCGCGGCCAGGCGACACGGCCAGCACCTCGGACAGCGGGCAGACCATCACGCGGATGAAGAACACCCCGGCAGCCAGCGCGGGCAGCGGCAGCGTGGTCTGGCGCTCGACCCGAAACAGCACCTGGTCCAGCAGCCGCCCCGAGCCATTCGCCGACCACTGCTCCGCCTGTGCCCAGGCCACACCCTGCGGTTCATCCGGGTACAGCGCCAGAGACGTGTCGGGGGTCAGCAGCCAGACATGGCGCAGCATGGATGCATGGCGGAACGCCAGGTCCACAATGCCGCGCGCACCGGCCAGCAACAGGGCGTTGTCGGCCACCGGCGCATGAATGGCGGCAAAGTCCAGTCCCGGCTTCTCATCCGGCCGCCACCTGGAAGGAAAACACACCGACAGCGCCCGCACCCGCATCGAGGGGCCCGCGGTCGATCCATCGGCATCCGGTCCGTCGTGCAGAAAAACCATGTCCTCCTGCAGGCCCAGGGTCAGCGCCCTCAGCTCGGGCGCCAGCACCTGCCCGGTCTCGCGCGCAGCAACATCGGCCACCGCGGCCAGCACCCGCGGGTCGGGCTCACCCGCCAGCGCCCGCTGCGGGGTGTGGTCCAGCACGGCCTGCTTGGCCCGGGCATAGGCCGGCGCCTGGGCATCGCGCAGCAGCAGCGCATGACCCACCCCCTCGCGGTGCCCGAGGCCCGGCTGCATGCGAACCGGTGCCGCCACCGACCAGGGCATGCGGCCCACGGGGGTGAAGTGTTCGGCCGGCGCCGGACCTGCCCACATCGCCTGGCCCGGCTTCAGGCGCTCGACCCTTCCAGCAGGCGCTGCACCAGCGGGTGCTGCACCTTGCGCGCGGTGCCGATCGCGTAGCGGTGCTCCTGTACGCCCTCGCAGGGCGCCACCCACTGCAGACCGTAGCCCTGGGCCAGTTTCTCGCGCATGCGCTCGGAGGCCGGAAACACCCCCATGCCACCCGAGCCAAAGGTGGCCAGCAAGGCGCTGTCCTCGAACTCGCCGACCAGCTGCGGCACCACACCATGCGTCTCCAGCCAGTGGTCCACCCGCCCCCGCACCGAGGCCTGCGCCGAGGGCAACAGCACCGGCACCTGCTCCAGGCTGCGCGGGAAGTCCGCCTGGGCCTGCTCGAACCAGCGCGGCGGTGCGTACCAGCCCACGTCGGTGGCGCCCAGCGCATGGCTGTACAGGCGCAGGTTGGGGTTGGCCGGCGCCGGCCGGTCCGACAGCACCACATCCAGCCGGTGCAGGGCCAGGTCGGCCAGCAGGTCGTCGAAGTTGTCCTCGTGACAGATCAGGCGCAGGCTGGCTTCCCCCAGCACCGGCGAGAGCAGGTCGCGCACCGCCAGCTTGGACAGGCCATCCGAGATGCCCACCACCAGGCGCAAGCTGGTCTGCTGGCCGGCCTCGCGCACCGCCAGCGGCAGCTGCCCGCCAATCTGGAAGATCTGCTCGGCCATCTGCAGCGCCACCTGCCCGGCCTCGGTCAGCGCCAACCCGCGGCCCGAGGGCTTGAACAGCGAGCGGCCCAGCGATTTCTCCAGCAGGCGCACCTGCGCGCTCACCGTCTGCACCGCCATGCCCAGGCGCACCGCGGCGTGGGACATGCCGCCTTCCTTGGCCGCCACCCAGAAGTAATAGAGGTGCTTGTAGTTGAGTTCCGTCTGCATCATCTGAATTTTTCTGCAGTTGACTGCGTCATTTTCTGCTTTCTTGCGTGGTTTGTGGCGCCTATCCTGAAACCGTCCGTCAACCCCGTCACAGGAGGTCCCCATGCAGATCCGCATCGACTCACTCACCCCGACCGCGCCCGCCGAAGGCTGGCGCGAGACCGCCGAGCGCCGCGTGCGCTTCGTGCTGCGCCGCCTGCGCGGCAAGGTGCAGCAGGTGCACGTTCGGCTGCGCGACCTCAACGGCCCCCGCGGCGGCCCGGACCAGGTCTGCCAGGTCAGCATCGTCACCGAGGGTCAGGGCACGCTGGTGGCCAGCGCGGTCGGCGCCCATCCCCGCCAGGCACTCGACGCCGCGCTCAACGGCGTGGCCACCGCACTGGTGCGCAGCTTCAAGCGCCGCCAGCAGACCAGCCGTCCAGGGGGCCGCAACCTGCGTGCCCTGCCAGCGGTCTGAAACGCCCACCCGCGATTTCGAGTCACACCCACCATCCGATCCCGACAACCCAACGGAGTTTCCGCCATGCAAAGCTATCCCACCAACAGCCCCCAGGCCGCCGCCCGCGTGCTGGCCATGGCCCTGGTCGCCGACGGCCACTACTCCATGAGCGAGCTCAAGGCCGTCGACCGGCTGGACATTCCGGGGCAACTCGGCCTGTCCGCCGAAGACTTCAAGTCCATTCTGGACACCTTCTGCCAGGACCTGCTGGCCACCGCCGACGGCCAGTGGTGCGCCGGCGTGCCCGCCGAGGTGCGCCATCAGCTGCTGGCCGAGGTGCAGGACCCCGGGCTGCGCGCGCGGCTGCGCGAGCAATGCGAAACCATCATGCAGGCCGATGGCCACATGGCGGACGGCGAAACCGAACTGCTCGACGCCCTGGCCGGCGCCTGGCGGCCAGCACAGGCCAGCGCCCTGGCCCAGGCCACATGAGCGCCCTGCTCTGGGCCGTGGCCGCCCTGCTGGCCACCGGCTGGTCGCTGCTGGTCTGGGCCGCCGTGTCGGTCACCGGCTGGGTGCTGGGCGCCGTCCCGGCCGGCAGCACCACCCAGTTGTCCGATGCCGTGCGACAACTGCCGGCGCCGCCCGTGCCCGACGTGCTGGCGCCCTGGTTCGACACCGGCTGGTGGACCGCCATGCAGACCCTGACCGCCGACATGCTGGCCTGGCTTGGCCCCTGGCTGCCCTCGGCCGCCACCCTGATGGGCTGGCTCACCCCGCTGGCCTGGATCGTCTGGGGGCTGGGGCTGCTGACCCTGCTGAGCCTCACCGGTCTGACCCACTGGCTGCTCAGGCGCTTCGGCACCCGGCCGACACCCTCCGGCGCGCAGCCGGTCTGAGGCACCGGCCCACCCCCGCCGTCCCTGCTCTGAGATGGCAGGGATCGGCAGGTTGCGGCTGGACCCTGCGCAGCGCTCCGCTACGATGCCCTGCATGGGCCCGGCCCCGCGCACACGCGCGAGCCATCACACGGTGAACAAGGGTGCGGACCGAAAGGGAAATTCCGCACACCATGCACCGCCACACCCTCTGCCCCGCCGCCGCAGCCAGCCTCCGCCTGCTGGCCGCCACCGTCGTGCTGCTGAGCCTGCCCGCCTGCAGCGACGCCCCATCCCCACCGGCTGAAGCCAGCGGCCAGTTGCCGCAGCTCGAACGGCTGCCGCTGATCGGTGGCGTGGACGCTGACAACGACGGCGTGCGCGACGACATCGCGGACCACATCCGCCAGACCTACACCGACCCGGTGCAGTACCGGGCGGCGATGCAGGTGGCTCGGGCCTACCAGAACCAGTTGCTGGTTGACAAGCACGACCACATTGCCTTGCAGGCGGCTTCTGAGCAAATGATGCGGGCCATTGCGTGTGTCAATCGACGCGCATTTGCTGGCGACGGCGGAGAACGGCAAAGCCTCCGGCTCATGGATGAATTAGAGGCCATGACCACCAACACCAAGGAGCGCTTGCAAGCCTATCTGGCTTACAACAAGGCCCGCAGCGGATCCATGTCGGTGCGTGCGGAGGGAGAGGTCTGTGAATAGGTCGAACCTCCTTAGCGCTCTCGCACGAAAACTCGGCGTCTTCGCACTTGTCTTGTGGCTTGGCTTAGCTTCGGCGGCAGGGCATGCGCAGGAAACCTGCGAGCGCACCGGAGTTGAGTTCGGCTTTTTCAATGGCGTCAAAACCCAGGAGCGTTTGGCCCAGTACGTTGTAGATAGAACTCTACCCGGCCAATACGGTCTGACCACCCCCGACGGCCAGCCCATCAACTACACGCTGTACTACAACGACACCGACCCTTGGCTGACCGACTTCGTCGAGACCTTTGACCAACGGCTGCAGGAGCATGGCGGCTTGCTGAGCGAGCGCTTCGAGCTGTTTTTCTCGTCCTTGCAAGGGGGCGGCAGCTGGTGGACTCACATCACCGAAACCGTGCCGGCAGTGCGCAGCCGGTCCAACCGCCCATCGGTCTCAACTTGATCTGGGTCATGGTTCACAAAGTGCTTACTTGCTCATCGTTTTGACCTCAGATACAAACCCAAGGCCAACAAACACAGGGAGGACAACATGCCTGATGCATTCACCAACGACACATCACCCGCCACTGCAGGCGTGAGTGGCGCACCACGCTGGCGCCGGGGCTTGGCGCTGCTGGCGCTTTGCACCGGCCTGGCGCTGGCCGGCTGCGGCGGTGGCAAAGGCGCGGGCACCAGCCCCAAGACGCCACCGCCACCGCCCGAACCCACACCGCAGGAGAAGATCGCCCAGCTCGAAGCCAGCGGCCAGTTGCCGCAGCTCGAACGGCTGCCGCTGATCGGTGGCGTGGACGCCGACAACGACGGCGTGCGCGACGACATCGCCGACCACATCCGCAAGACCTACACCGACCCGGTGCAGTACCGGGCGGCGATGCAGATGGCTCGGGCTTTCCAATTGGCGTTATTGACTGATCTACACGACGCGATAGCCCTTCGAGAGGCTTCACATGCCAGCAATCGCGCCATCGTCTGTGCCATCAGTGCGTTTCCTGGTGATTCAGGACGCATCTCAAGGAGCCGCATGCTGCGTGAACTGGAAAGCATGACTACCAACACGAAGGAACGTTTGCAGGCCTACTTAGCCTACAACAAGGCCCAGAGTGGATCGGTGTCGACGGAGCCTGAGGGAGCCGCTTGTGACTAAGAGCGCTAATTCATTCTTCTCGCAGCTTCGAGGTCTGTTGCCATCGTTGCTCTTATCGGCACTGTTCCTTCATTCCGGCCATGCACTAGCCCAGGAAACCTGCGAACGCACCGGCATCGAATTCGGGTTTTTTAATGGAGTGAAGACAACACTGCCACAGGCTCAGGAGGTCGCCCGTGATGTTCTCCCCAGCCTGTACGGCCGCACCACCCCCGACGGCCAGCCCATCAACTACACGCTGTACTACAACGACACCCAAGCAGGTATCACCGATTTCGTCGAGACCTTCGAGCAGCGGCTGCAGGAGCAGGACGGCCTGCTGGCCGGGCGCTTCGAATTGTTTTTCTCGGCCATGAACGGTGGAGGAAGCTGGTGGAGTCACATCACCGAAACCCTGCCTGCCTTGAGTGGATTGTTGGGCGGACTGTTCGACACATTCAGGTCTTACCTGATCCGCGACATGACCGCCGACTTCGGCAACCCCAACATGGCAGAGGTATCGCAAAGACACCGGGAACAGATCGACCATGCCATTGCGATGGACAAGGGCCTGTTGCTGTTCGCCCATTCACAAGGCAATTTGTATGTCAACCGCGCTTACGACCACGCAATGACACGGGCAGGTTCCGAGTCGGTGCGGGTGGTGCATGTGGCACCCGCCTCACCCCGCTGGACTGGCCCGCACTCATTGGCCGATCTCGACATCGTCATCAATGCCTTGCGCCTGGTCGGGCATGTGCTGCCGATCACCGATCCGATTCCCCGACCTGAAGTCTGAGGTGGCATGACGGTGAGGCGCTGCTCAGTTCAATGACCTTGTTGTCCGTTCGTGGATGCCCGCTTTGGCGGGCATGACGAGGGTGTATTCGTGTGGTTGAGATGTCGGTGTTTTCTTAGCCCCGCCAGAAAAACAGCGCCGTCATCACCAGCCCGGTGATGATGACGCCGATGCGCACGGCCTGGGCGGGCAGGCGCTTGGACCAGCGGGCGCCGAAAAAGCCGCCGGCGGTGGCGGCGACCATCATCAGGACGCCCTCTTTCCAGGCGATGGCGCCGGCAATCACGAAGGCGGCCACCGACAGCCAGGACAGCACCAGCGAGTTGAGGTTCTTCAGGGCGTTGACGGTGTGGATGCG
>SBFU01000155.1 GCA_006227785.1 Burkholderiales bacterium | reverse complement strand
GACGCGCATGAACAGCCTCATCAACGACCTGCTGTCGCTGGCGCGGGTCAGCCAGGGCATGCTGCAACGCACCCAGGTGAACCTGAGCGAACTGGTGATGGATGTGGTGCGGCGCGAACGCGACCGCGACCCGACGCGGAACGTGGAGGTGCGCATCGAGCCCGGACTGATGGCCAACTGCGATCCACGCATGGCCCACATCGTGCTGGAAAACCTGATCGGGAATGCCTGGAAGTACAGCCGGCACACCGAGCGAGCCTGTGTCGAGTTCGGCCCGTGCCGCGATGACGCGACCGGCGTCTCGGGCTTCTATGTCCGGGACAACGGTGCCGGATTCGACATGTCCAGGGCCGATCGGCTGTTCAAGCCCTTCACGCGGCTGCACACGAGCGCAGAGTTCGAGGGTTCGGGCATCGGTCTGGCCACGGTGCGGCGCATCATCGAGCGCCACGGCGGGCAGATCAAGGCGGAAGGTCGACCGGGCCAGGGCGCCCAGTTCTGCTTCAGTTTCGGCAGCGAAACCGCCTGACCGACGACGCTCAGTGGCGGTGCGCCAGCCCGCTGACCAGGGTCACCAGCCCGATGCCCCCCAGCAGCCAGAGCACCTGCGCAGCGGTCTCGCGCAGGCTCAGGCGCTTCTGCAGCTGCGGGATCAGGTCGGCCAGGGCCACGTAGACAAAACTGCTGGAGGCGGCCACCAGGAAGTAGGGCAGCCAGTCGTCCAGCTGGCTGAGCAACAGGTAGCCCACCAGCCCCCCCAGCGCGGTCACGGTTCCGGCCAGCGACACCTTGACCAGTGCGGCGCGCGCCGTGCCAGACGTTTGCCGCAGGACCACCAGGTCACCCATGTGATGGGGAACCTCATGCGCCAGCACCGCCAGCGCAGCCACCACGCCCAGTCTCAGGTCGGCCACGAAGGCCGAGGCAATCAGGATGCCATCGCCAAAGGCATGCACGCTGTCGCCCGCCAGCACGGCCCAGCCCCCTGAGCGCGGTTCGTCTTTGTGCCGGTCATGTGCGTGACCGTGGCCGTGGTGGTGATGGGCATGGCTGTGGTGCCTGTCCTGGTGGTCATGTTCGGCCACCGGACCGTGGTGGTGCTCATGCCCGTGGTGCCACAACTCGGCCTTGTCCAGAAGGAAAAAGAACACCAGCCCACCCAGCAAAAGGGCGAACAGCTCGTGCGCGCCCGCGGCACTTTCGAAGGCTTCGGGCAGCAGGTGCATGAAGGCGGTGGCCATCAGGGCTCCGGCCGCCAGGCTGAGCATGTGCTGGGTGAATCGCGCCAGCATGGCGAAGCTCAGGAAAGCGGCCAGCCAGACGCTGCCCACGCCTGCGGCCACGGTTCCGACGAGTATCGCAATCAGGGTCATGTCAAGCCATCCAACAGACAACCGCTGCCACGCGGTCAGACACAAAAAAGGGGCCGCATCATGCGACCCCGCTGCACCGGTGGCCCGATGGCCTGGGCGGATCAGGCCACCCCGTGTTGCCTGAACCAGGCCAAGGCCTGTTTCCAGCCATCCTCGGCCGCCTCGCGGCGGAAACTGGGCCGGTAGTCGGCATGGAAGGCATGGGGCGCATCCGGATAGACCACAAAGGTGGAAGCACGGGCTGCGGCATTGCCTGCCGCCAGCGCAGCCTTCATCTTATCAACGGTGTCAAGCGGTATGCCCGTGTCGGCCCCGCCATACAGCCCTTTGACCGGACCATGCAACTGGCCGGCCACATCGACCGGGTGCCGGGGCGTGAGCTCGCTGACGGGCCCGACCAGACGACCGTACCAGGCCACGCCCGCCTTGACCGCCGGGTTGTGGGCTGCGTACAGCCAGGTCTGGCGGCCACCCCAGCAGAAGCCCGTCACGCCGAGTTTGCCGGTGTCCCCCCCATTGGCCGCCGCCCATTTGACGGTGGCGTCCAGGTCACCCATCACCTGGGCATCGGGCACCTTGGAGATGACTTCGGCGATCAGCTTGGCCATCTCGCCGTAGCCTTGCGCGTCGCCCTGACGCACGAACAGCTCTGGGGCGATGGCCAGGTACCCGGCGCGGGCCAAGCGCCGCGCGGTGTCGGCGATGTACTCATGCACGCCGAAGATCTCCGACAGCACCAGCACCACCGGCAGCCCCGTCTTGCCGGCCGGCGCCGCACGGTAGGCCGGCATGGAAAAACCGTTGACATCGATCATCACCTCGCCGACGGTCAGGCCGTCCGACGGCGTCTTGATGGCGGTCTGGGCCATCAGGGGCGCGGCCGCAGCGGCGTAGCCCACACCGAGCGCGGCCTTGAGCGCCGTGCGCCGGGTGCTGCCGTTTTCGGTGGTGCTGCCTGGCAGCAGCGCACCAAGATCCTGTTGTTGAGCGTGGTTGAGCATGGCGTTGGTCTCCTGTTGTGGGTGAAAAACCGGCAGAGCCGAAAACCTCACCAAAGTTCATGGATCGCCCAAATGTCCCGACCCACGGCCCCGATCCTAGTGGGCCTGGTCCCAGTTGGCACCCGCACCCACCTCGGCCAGCAGCGGCACCTTGAGTGCGGCCACGCCAGCCATCAGTCGGGGGATTTCGGTGCGCAGCCAGTCCAGCTCGGCCTCGGGCACCTCGAACACCAGTTCGTCGTGCACCTGCATGATCATTTTCGTTGCCTTGCCCTGCTCGTCCAGTGCCCGCTGCACCGCCACCATGGCCAGCTTGATCAGGTCCGCCGCCGTGCCCTGCATGGGTGCATTGATGGCCTGACGCTCCAGCGCGGCCAGCTTGGCACCCTTGGCATTCTTGATGTCGGGCAGCACCAGACGGCGGCCGAACACGGTTTCCACATAGCCGCGCTCCTTGGCCAGGGCCCGGGTGTCGTCCATGTACTGCTTGACACCGGCAAAGCGGGCGAAGTACCGGTCGATGTAGGTCTTGGCCGCCGCGTTCTCGATGCCCAGCGAACGGGCCAGCCCAAAGGTGCCCATGCCGTAGATCAGGCCGAAGTTGATGGTCTTGGCGTAGCGACGCTGCTCGCTGCTGACCTGATCGGGCTCGATGCCAAACACCTCGGCTGCCGTGGCGCGGTGCACATCCTGCCCCTCGTGAAAGGCGCGCAGCAAGGCAGCGTCGTCACTGAGGTGCGCCATGATGCGCAGCTCGATCTGCGAGTAGTCTGCGCTGGCGATCACATGGCCGGGCGCGGCCACAAAGGCCTCGCGCACCCGGCGGCCCTCGGCGGTGCGGATGGGGATGTTCTGCAGGTTGGGGTCGTTGCTCGACAGACGCCCGGTCACCGCCACCGCCTGGGCATAGTGGGTATGCACCCGCCCTGTGCGCGGATGCGCCAGCTGGGCCAGCTTGTCGGTGTAGGTGCCCTTGAGCTTGGACAGGCTGCGGTGCTCCAGGATCTTGGCGGGCAGCGGGTAGTCCTCCGCCAGTTTTTCCAGCACTTCCTCGTCGGTGCTGCGAGCGCCAGTGGCCGTCTTCTTGATGACCGGCAGGCCCAGCTTGTCAAAGAATATTTCACCGAGCTGTTTGGGGCTGCCCAGGTTGAAGGGCTGACCGGCCAGTGCGTAGGCCTCCTGCTCCAGGGCAAAGATGCGCTGCCCCAGCTCATGGCTTTGCCTGGCCAGCGTCGGCGCATCGATCAGCACCCCGTTGCGTTCGATGCGGTAGAGCACCTCGCTGCTGGCGATCTCGAGTTCGTAGATGAACCGCAGTCCCGCGTCCTGCTCGATCTGCGGCCACAGCACACGGTGCACGTCCAGCGTCAGGTCGCTGTCCTCGCACGAATACTCGGCCGCCTTGGCCACATCGACCTGCGCGAAGGGTATCTGGTGCGTACCCTTGCCACACAGGTCTTCGTAATTGATGCCGCTGCGGCCCAGGTGACGCTCGGCCAGGCTGGACAGGCTGTGGGGTTTGTGCACTTCCAGCACATAGCTCTGCAGCATGGTGTCGTGCACATAACCCCGAACCTCCATGCCATGGTTGGCAAACACATGGCGGTCGTACTTGATGTGCTGCCCGAGCTTGTGCTTCGCCGGGTTCTCCAGCCAGGGCCTGAGGCGGGCCAGCACCTCGTCCAGCGGCAACTGCTCGGGCGCATCGGGGCCTTCGTGCCTGAGCGGGATGTAGGCGGCCTCGCCCGGGGTCACGCTGAAGCTGATGCCGACGATCTGCGCCACCATTTCGTCGAGCGAGGTGGTTTCGGTGTCCAGGGCCACCAGGTCGGCGGCGTCGATCTTCGCCAGCCAGCGGTCCAGTGCGTCCCGGCTGAGGATGGTTTCATAGGACTGCGCCGCCGGTCGCCGGGTCACGGCCGGTTCGGCGAAAAGGTCTTGTGAACCTGCGGCTGTGGCTGGTGCAGACGCAGAGGCCCCGGCATCATCACCCGACAGCGCCTTGGCCAGGCCCTTGAAGCCATAGGTTTCATAGAAGGCCCTGAGGGGCTTCGTGTCGGGTGTGCCCATGCGGATGGCGTCCAGCGACGGCAGGCCAGGCACCCAGCCATCGAGGTCGCAGTCGGTCTTGATGGTCAGCAATTGCCGCGCAACAGGCAGCCAGTCCAGTGCCTGTCGCAAGTGCTCGCCCACCGCGCCCTTGACCTGGTCGGCCTGGGCGACCAGCTGGTCGACTGACCCGTACTCCTGCAACAGCTTGACCGCGGTCTTGGGGCCAACCTTGTTGACGCCTGGCACGTTGTCCACCTGGTCACCGACCAGCATCTGGTAGTCCAGCATCAGACGCGCGGGCACACCGAACTCGGACTCCACCCCGGCCAGGTCGCGCTTCTTGCCGCTCATGGTGTCCAGAATGGTGATGTCGTCATTGACCAGCTGGGCCAGGTCCTTGTCCCCGCTGCTGATCAGCACCTTGATGCCCTGCCGGGCGGCTGCCACCGCCAGCGTTCCGATCACGTCATCGGCTTCCACCCCCGGCACGTCCAGCACCGGCCAGCCGAGCAGGCGCACCACCTCATGAATGGGTGCAATCTGGCTGCGCAGCTCATCGGGCATGGGGCTTCGCTGCGCCTTGTATTCGGGGTAGATCGCGTCGCGAAAGGTCGGGCCCTTGGCATCGAACACGCAGGCCGCGTAGGTCGGTGGGAAGTCCTTGAGCAGCTTCTGCATCATGTTGATGATGATGCGGATGGCGCCGGTCTTCTGGACCGTGCCATCCGGCAGGGTCATGCTCATGGCGTCGCCGCCGGCGAAGAAAGCCCGGTAGAGGTAGCTGGAGCCGTCAACCAGCAGCAGGGTGGGGGCAGAGGCAGCGTTGTCTGACATGGCGCCATTGTGGGGTATTTGCCGTCATCTCCGCCCCGACCCACGACGGCGCCCGGTCCGCCCACCCGGCACCGCCCCCGAAGAAGGAGTTGCCTACAATAGCGGCATGCGCGCGTTCACCACCCCTGTCCTGCTGGCCCTGGCGGCCCTGAGCTCTCCGGTTGCGGTCCTGGCGCAGGCGCCAGAAGGCGAGCCGCAGGCCCTGGTGCGATCACCGACCGACCGCATCGAGCGCGTGACCCACGAGGACGCCCTGTCGCGCGTGGACGAGCTTCGGGTCGGCGGACAGACCCAGCGCATCGAGGTCCAGCCCAAGACCGGAACACCGGGCTACCAGATCGGCACCAGGCAAGGGCCGGCCGACCAGGGTGCGGCACAAGGCTCAGGCAGCGCTGGGCGCAGCAGCTGGCGCCTGCTGAAGTTCTGACCGGGCCAGCACATGGCCGTCTACACCGAAGTCCGCTTCGACGAAGCCGCAGCCTTGCTGCATGAACTCGATCTGGGCGACCTGACCGAGCTGCAGGGCATCAAGGGCGGGATTGAAAACACCAACTACTTCGTCACCAGCGAGCGGCAGGGACAGACGCTGCAACACGTGCTGACGGTGTTCGAACGCCTCGGATTCGAACAGCTGCCCTTTTACCTGCAGCTGATGAAGCACCTGGCCAACCGCGGCATACCCGTGCCCAACCCGGCCGCCACGGCGACGGGCCAGATCCTGCACCGGATCCAGGGCAAGCCGGCGGCGGTCGTGGACCGGCTTCGCGGACACAGCGAGCTGCGGCCCCAGGCGCTGCATTGCAAGGCCGTGGGCGCGATGCTGGCACGCATGCACCTGGCGGGTGAGGACTTCGACATGCAGCAGAGCAATCTGCGCGGACTGCCCTGGTGGAATGACACCGTACCGGTGGTGCTGCCCTTTCTGGACGAGTCCCAGAGCCGGCTGATCCGAAGTGAGCTGGCCTACCAGAACCATGTGGCGGCCTCGGCCGCCTTCAAGGCCCTGCCGCGCGGCCCCATCCATGCCGACCTGTTCCGCGACAACGTGATGTTCGAGGGCGAGGAGCTGACCGGGTTCTTCGATTTCTATTTCGCCGGCTGCGACAGCTTTCTGTTCGACATCGCGGTCTGCCTCAACGACTGGTGTGTGCTGCACGGCCCACCGTCGGTGGATGGACAGCCGGTACCGGCACTGGCCGAGGCCTTTCTCGAAGCCTACGGTTCGGTACGACCGCTCACGACCGCCGAGCGCCAGCTGCTGCCGGCCATGCTGCGAGCGGGCGCGCTGCGCTTCTGGATCTCGCGGCTGTGGGACCTTCACCTGCCGCGCGAAGCCAGCATGCTGCAGGCCCACGACCCGACCCATTTCGAGCGGGTGCTGCGGGCCCGTGTGCCCCAGGCTGCCACCAACGGAATCGTGTCGGCGGGCGGCACACTGGAAGTGAGCCCGGCATGAGACTGCACCCCGTACCCGCCTCGCAAGGCCTGAGCTGGGTCAAGCTCGGCGCCCGCACCTTCTTTCGCCAGCCACTGGCGATGGCGGGCCTGTTCTTCATGTTCATGGCGGTGGTGTCGGTCTTGTCGGTGATTCCTGTGCTGGGTTCCTTGCTGGCCATCACCCTGGTGCCAGCGGCCACGATCGGACTCATGGCGGCCAGCCGTGAAGCCCACGAGGGCCGCTTCCCCATGCCGGCCCTGCTGATCACCGCCTTTCGCGGTGGCATGGACAAAGCCAGGCCCATGCTGGTGCTGGGCGCCATCTATGCCGTGGTGCTGACCGTCCTCATGGGGCTGGCCACGCTGGCCGCGCCATCCGAGGTGCCGGCCATCGGGCCTGATACCGAGATCACACCCGACATGCTGCGCGAGGCCATGTTCGGTCCCGGCATGCTGGTCATGATGCTGTTGTACATACCGGTGCTGATGGCCTTCTGGCACGCGCCGGCCCTGGTGCACTGGCATGGCATCTCGCCCGTCAAAAGCCTGTTCTTCAGCGCGCTGGCCTGCTGGCGCAACAAAGGGGCCATGCTGGCCTACGGTGCCGGATGGGTGGGCGTGTTCCTCTTGGGCGGGCTGACCATCAGCTTCCTGGCCACCCTGATGGGCGGTGCACAGGCCCTGGCCATGTTCATGTACCCGGCGGTCCTGTTGCTGGCCGCCATGTTCCACACCTCGGTCTACTTCACCTTCCGTGACAGCTTCGACACGGCCGGTGATGCCCTGGCCGACGAGCGGTGAAGTCAACGACCCGACACCCGCTGCCCGTCACGGGCAGCTGAGGTCCAAGGTTTTCACGAAAGCGTCACGGCTCCTGCCGAAACTGGGTGTTTTGTTCAACCCAGGAGAAGCACATGGCTCAGTCCATCCGCGATGACGACGGCACGTCCAACCCCACCCGCAACCCTTCTTTGACCGAGCTGGTCGACCAGGCCATCGCCCGCGACCCGCAACGCCGGCGCCTGCTCAAGACCGGCGTCGGACTGGCTGCCCTGCCCTTCCTCACCGGTCTGACCGCCTGCGGCGGCGGCGAACTGGAAGACGCGCTGGGCAAGGGTGGCAAAGGGCCGGGCAAGAAGCCTCGCGAGGCGATGCTCGGCTTTGCCGCGGTCGCCGTCAACAGCGGCGATACGGTCACCGTGCCTGAGGGCTACACCGCCGAGATCCTCAACCGCTGGGGCGATCCGCTGTTCGCCAACAGCCCGGATTTCCGCGGCGATGCCAGCGAAGGCTGGCAGGAAGCCGAATTGCAGGTCGGCGACAACCACGACGGCATGAGCTTCTTCCCGTTCAAGGTCAAAGGCCGGGAAAGCAGCGACCAGGGCCTGCTGGTGATCAACCACGAGTACATCAACCCCGAGTACTACTACGCACCCGAGCTGCCGGCAGGCGCCGGCGCCTGGTTCGAGCCTTTCACCTTCGACAAGGTGAAGAAGGGTCTGGCTGGTCATGGCATCAGCGTGATGGAGGTGCGCCGCCAGAAAAACGGTCAATGGACCTATGTGAAGGGCTCGCGCTACAACCGCCGCATCACCGGCTACACCCCCATCGAGGTGTCCGGTCCGGCGCGCGGGGTCGACGCGCTCAAGACCGCCGCCGATCCGAGCGGCACCGAGGTGCTGGGTACCCTGAACAACTGCGCCAACGGCCAGACACCCTGGGGCACCTACCTGACCTGCGAAGAAAACTCGAACGGCTACTTCGGCTGGAACGGCGAGCGCACGCGCACCCCAGCCGAGGCCCGATATGGCTACAGCCAGAACGGTTTCGGCTACATGTGGCACACCCAGGATCCGCGCTTCGACCTGAACGCCAACCCCAACGAACCCAACCGCTTCCACTGGGTGGTCGAGATCGATCCGTTCGACCCCAACAGCAAACCCAAGAAGCGCACCGCCCTGGGCCGCTTCAAGCACGAGAACATCGAGATCGTGGTGGGCAAGGACAACACCGTCGTGGCCTACTCCGGCGACGACGAGCGTGGTGACTACATCTACAAGTTTGTCTGTGACCGCAAGCTGGTGCGCGGCAACAACGCCAAGAACCGCGACATCCTCGACAGCGGCACGCTGTACGTGGCGAAGTTCGGCATCGGCGAGGTGGAAGGCGATGCCCAGGGCACCGGCGAATGGATCGCCCTGAAGCACGGCGAGAACGGCCTGACGGTGGAGAACGGTTTTGCCGACCAGGCCGACATCCTGGTGCGCACCCGCATGGCCGCCGACTTCGTGGGCGCCACGCGCATGGACCGCCCCGAGTGGATCGCGGCCAATCCCAGGAAGCTGGGCGACGTGTACATCGCCCTGACCAACAACTCGGCGCGCGGCAGCACATTCCCGGTGGACGAGGCCAACCCGCGCGCCAGCAACGCCTGGGGTCATATCCTGCGCTGGAGCGAGGCCAAGGGCGATCCGAAGTCGCTGAGCTTCACCTGGGACATCTTCCTGCTGGCCGGCAACCCGGTGGCCTTCCCGGACCGCGCCGATCCGCGCTCGGGTTCGCCCAACATCACGCCGGACAACATGTTCAACTCGCCCGACGGCCTGTACTTCGACCAGAGCGGACGGCTGTGGATCCAGACCGACGGGTCGTTCGCCAACACCGGCAACTTCCAGGGCATGGGCAACAACCAGATGCTGGCCGCCGACGTCGAGACCGGCGAGGTGCGCCGCTTCCTGGTCGGCCCCTCGGGCTGCGAGATCACCGGGCTGGCTTTCTCGCCCGATCGCAAGACCATGTTCGTGAACATGCAGCACCCGGGCGAGCTGGGGTCGCACCCGAACCGGCCCGCCGGCTACGGTGACGACGAGATCGCACGCGATCCGACCGCCTTCTCCATCTGGCCTGCCAGCCAGGCCAACCCGCCGGCCAACCGCGCCGATGCCGGCCGTCCGCGTTCGTCCACCGTGGTGGTGCGCCGCAAGGACGGTGGCGTGATCGGTGCCTGACGCCGCCGCGTATTAGGGAAGCCGTGGGACAGGGAGCGGACCTGCAACGGCATTGATGGGGAAGGCGCCATGCCTTCCCCTTTTTCGTTCCCGGGCAGCGCAATGGCGCAGGCCTTGCCGGTGAATCAGAACGCCGGCAAGGGCTGGACCGAGCAGGGGATTCTGCGGGGGTCCATCAGCTCGGTCCAGAGGCCTTCCACCTGCGAGGCCACCTGCTGCCAGTCGTTGCCGGACACCTGTTTGCTGGCACGAGCGCCCGCGTTGCGCAGAGCTATGGGGTCTGAGGCCAGTGCCACGGCCTGGTCCAGGTAGGCGTCGCTGTCGCCGGCGCGCACCAGCCAGCCGCTGTCGCCATGCACCACCCACTGTGCCGCCGCTGCGACATCGAATGCCAGCACCGCAAGACCGCTGGCCATCGCCTCCAGGGTCACGTTGCCAAAGGTCTCGGTGAGACTCGGAAACAGCAACAGGTCGGCACTCGCGTAGCAGCCCGCCAGGTCTTCATGGCTGCACTGGCCCATGAAAACGGCATCAGGACAGCGCTGCGCCAGGGCGAACCGCATCGGACCATCGCCCGCCAGCACCAGCCGGGTGCGCGGATTGCGCGCGCGCATGGCTTCATAGGTGCGCACCACCAGATCCAGATTCTTTTCAGCCGCCAATCGTCCCACTGCCAACAGCACGGTGGCATCCGGATCGGCGCCCCATCGCTGGCGCAGGCTTTCATGGCGGCGGGCCGGATGAAACAGCTGGGTGTCGATGCCCCGCCCGACCACACGCACCCGCTCGAAGCCCAGGTTGATCAGATCGGCCGCCAGCGCCCGGGTGGGCACCATGGTCAGGTCGGCCTGGTTGTGAAAGCGGCGCAGGTAGGCCGCGATCGGTTTCTTCAGCCAGCCCAGGCCGTAGTGGCTGCTGTAGCTGTGGAAATTGGTCCGGAAATCCGAGCTCACCGGCAAACGCAGCTGCCGCGCGGCCTGCAGGGCTGACCAGCCCAGTGGTCCCTCGGTGGCAATGTGCACCAGGTCGGGACGGCGGTAGGTCCAGCTGCGCACCAGAGCGCGCCGCGCCGGCAGCCCCAGCTTGAGCTGCGGATATCGCGGTATCGGCATGCCCCGCATGAGCTTCTCTTCAATGCCTTCCGCCTGCGAAGCGGCATCGGCACGCATCTGTCGCGGACGCACCAGCTGCACCCGGTGGCCCCGTTCACACAGCGTCTGCACCAGCCGCGACAGCGTCAGAGCCACGCCATTGACCTCTGGCGGCCAGGTTTCGGTCACCACGGCCACTTGCAGCCGGGGCTGGAGCACGGGCAGGTCCTGCAGCAGGATGTCGGGGTCTTGGTTTGTCATCCCCTCAGTCTGCGCATTCAAGACAACACACTGATGACAGACTGCATTTCATGTGACCGGCGCGTGCCTGCGACATGACAGGTCCGATATGTCACACCGGTTTCACGGTGACGACCCAACATCCGCATGCGCCTGGCCTCCCCGGCTGCGCAGGCCGTGTCCGAAACCACAAGGAGATCCATGTGAAGCGATTCCTGCAGGAACTTGCCACCCAGCGCTGGGACGACCACCGTTATTACCACCACAGCCGCATCAACCAGGCACTGCATCTGGTCAGCGCGATCAGCTTCGTGCTGGCCTACGCCTGGTTGCTGATCGATCCGGTGGTGTCCGCACTGATCGCCTGGCTGGTGTCGATGACCACGCGTCAGGCCGGCCATTTCTTCTTCGAACCCAAGGGCTACGACGAGATCAACCAGGCCACCCATGAACACAAGGAGGCCATCAAGGTCGGCTACAACCTGCAGCGCAAGGTGGTGCTGATGGGCCTGTGGGCCTTCATTCCACTGATGCTGGCCGTCTCACCTGGCGCCTTCGGCCTGATCGAACCCCACGCCGACTTCCATGGCTACGCGCGACAGGTCGGCACGGCCTGGCTGCTGCTGGGGGTGGGGGGCCTGGTGTTCCGCGTGCTGCAGCTGTGGTACCTCAAGGACCTGCAGACCGGGCTGGTGTGGGCCACCAAGATCATCACCGACCCGTTCCACGACATCAAGCTGTACCACCGGGCGCCGCTGCAGCTGCTGCGCGGCGAATGGCTGGAGCCCGGACACGGTCGGCTGCGCTGAGACACGGCATACAGCCGCCTGACGGGCTGTCAGATGCCAAACCGGGCACGCAGCAGTTCGCCCAGCACGCGGCGTCGGATCCAGCGGTCGCTCAGCCCTGGCGGATGGTCCCACCAACCGTGCGCACGCATGTCCTTCCCGGCCCTGACGAAGCAGGCCACCACCTGATCGAAGGTGGCATCGTCCATGCGAAGGCCAAAGATGAGCCTGCCGGTACCCACCCAGCTCAGCGCCACACCATGCCAACGCAGGTAGTACTGGAGCATCCAGTTGTAGCGCGAGGGCTCGGTGTAGCTGATGGTCCAGATGCTTTGCAGATGGTCCGCTCGCATGGGCAGATGCTCCCGTTCCATGGTGGCGTTGAAGTGGCGCGCCCGTGCATCCCATCGCGCATCCTGATCGTCATAGGCCGACAACACCTGCGGATCGTCCAGCCGGCGCAGAAAGGCGGACATGCCAGCCATCACATAGGGATGGGCATTGAAGGTGCCACGGGCCAGGCAGAGGTCGGCCGGCCGGTCGTCGCGGTAGCGGCGCATGAGCCGGTGGTGACCACACAGGACGCCGACCGGATAACCCCCGGCCAGCGTCTTGCCATAGGTGACCATGTCCGCCTGCACGCCGAAGTAGGCCTGCGCCCCGCCGGGGGCGAGCCGAAAACCCAGGAACACCTCGTCCATGATCAGCACGATGCCGCGCTCGCTGCAGACCTGGCGCAGCCGGTGCAACCATTCCGTGTAGGCCTGGCGGTCGAAACCGGCCGTGCGACTGCTGTCGACCAGGGCCGAGTCGGCCGGAGCGTTCCGGTTGGGGTGCATGGCCTGCAGCGGGTTGACCAGCACGCAGGCGATGTCGCGGCGGCGGCGCAGCACATCCAGGCTGCGCTCGCTCATGTCGGCCAGGGTGTAGGTCTCGCGCGGCGGCATCGGGTTGCCCGGGCCCGGCTGCACGTCGTCCCACCAGCCGTGGTAAGCCCCGCAGAAGCGCACCAGGTACCGGCGCCCGGTGTGGTAACGCGCCAGCCGCACCGCCTGCATCACCGCCTCGGTACCCGACATGTGGAACGACACCTCGTCGAGTCCGGAAATGGCCTGCAGCCGCGCTACATTGTCGGCCACGCAAGGGTGATAGGCGCCCAGCACCGGCCCCAGCGACTCGGCCATGCGCAGACCTTCGGCCATGCAATCCTTGTAGAAGTCGACGCCCATCACGTTGACCCCGTAGGAACCCGTCAGATCGATGAAACGGTTGCCGTCCAGATCGGTCAGGCCGTGGCCTTCGGCCGATGCCACAAAAGCCCCCACAGGAAGCCGGCGTCGCACCATGTGCGCGAACTGGAATGGCACGCGGTAGTTGCCGGTCAGTTGCAGATCGGCCAAGCCTTCGCGGGCCTGACGGGTCAGCGCCAGGGTTCGCGCGTAGCGGTGCAAGTATCCGTTCGCCAGCGTCTCGAAGGCGGCCTCCCGCCGCTGCGCGACGACCTCGTCAGCACCATCACAGCGAAAGAACTCGTGTTCGTCATAGTGGTAGGCCGGCAGCCAGCGGGCCAGTCGCTTGGCCATGCGCGAGTGCCCTGCCAGCGACCGGTGCTTGGCACGCGAGAGCGCGATCCGCTGGCTGAGCAGAGGCCAGCCCAAGGCCAGAGCACCCAGAGGCAGGGCATAGGGAAGAACGGACATCGAAGAAGACTCCTGCGGAACGGCCGCCCGTATCTTGTATGGCCCTGAAGTGACAACGGCATGAAACTCCTGCAACACATCCGTGGCATTGCACTGCACGAAGATCTCAACTTCCTGCTGACCAACCGCATCCCCCGCATCACCGCCACCCACCTGGTCGGCTGGATCAGTCGCATCCGCCACCCCTGGGTGTACCGCGCCTGTCTGTGGCTCTGGACGCGTTTCACCACCCTGGACCTGAGCGAGGCCCTGCACACCGACTTCCGCAGCCTGCACGAATGCTTCACCCGCGAACTCAAGCCCGGCGCCCGACCGGTGGACCCCTCGGCGACCATCATCGTCAGTCCAAGCGATGGCATCGTGGGCGCGTGCGGCCCGATTGAACCTGGCGAGGCAGGCCGATCCCAGGTGTTCCAGGCCAAAGGCTTCCCCTACCGGCTGGACGACCTGCTGGGAAACTCACCCAGGGCGTGTGAATGGGCCGACCGGTTGGCCGGCGGCAGCTTCGTGACCCTGCGGCTGACATCCGCCATGTACCACCGCTTCCATGCGCCCGACGATGCCCGCCTGACCCATGTCACCTACATCAGCGGTGACACCTGGAACGTCAATCCGATCGCCCTCCAGCGTGTCGAGCGCCTGTTCTGCAAGAACGAGCGCGCCGTGCTGCACCTGCAACTGTCCGATGGCCAGTGGCTCTTGCTGGTGCCGGTGGCTGCCGTTCTGGTGGCCAGCATGCGCTTGCACGCGCTGGACGTCGCGCTCAACCTGCGCTACCGTGGTCCGAACGAGCGGCCCTGCGACGCCAGCTACCAGCGGGGCGAGGAAATGGGCTGGTTCGAACACGGATCGACCATCATCGTGCTCGCGCCTGCGGGCATGACCCTCCTGCCGGGCATCACCGGCGGTCGCCTGGTGAGGATGGGCGAAGGGCTGCTGCGAAGGCCGGCGCCCTGAAACGAAGGTCGTTCTCCATGACAACGGGTCCTGTCATTTTTCTGTCATCCGCCATTCACGAAATCCGGTCGCCCAGCAGATATCCTCGGGAGAACCCTGCGTACCACGGTATGCATGATCAACCCTTGGAGATGTCCCGATGCGAGCCGTCAAGAAAGCGCGAAAGCTCATCGAAGCCAACCCCACGAACAGCACCGCCGAAACCTTGTCCCGCCTGGTGCTGGCACTGGAGTCCGAAACCCCATTCCAGTTGGCCGACCTGTACAAGCTGGGCTATGCGGACTTCGAGCTGGCCCTGGCTGTGATTGCCGAGTGGCGACTGGACCGTTACTACACCAGCAAGGCCGTTCTGCTGGACCTGTCCATGCAGGTGGAAAAGGGCAAGGCGCAGGCCGCCACCGAATCACCGGCAGCCACGGCGAAGGCTTGAGCGCCGCGCGCCCACATCAGTCGGTCACCGGCGTCAGCTTGGCCACCGACAGGGCCAGCCACTTGACCCCATGGCGCGCAAAACTGACCTGCGCCCGGGCATCGGGGCCAGCCCCTTCGACCGACAGCACCTTGCCCTCACCGAACTTGTTGTGAAAGACCTGCATGCCAGCACGGATGTCGGTGCCCCGGTCGGGTTCGGCTGCGGGTGCGGCACCCGTGCTTGTCCAGCCGGGTGACCAGGCGGGCTGCGCCACAGGGGCCCCCGCCCGCGACGCCGTGGCCCATCCCGATGGCGCACCACTGGCGGTCCAGGCCGCCTGGGGGGGCGTCAGCCATTTCAGGCCCTCGGGCGGCAACTCGTCGAAGAAGCGGCTGCGCAGGTTGTAGCGCGTCTGGCCATGCAGCATGCGGGTCTGGGCGTGCGTCAGGTACAGACGCTGCCGCGCACGCGTGATGGCCACGTACATCAGGCGCCGCTCTTCTTCCATGCCGTCCCGGTCGCTCATCGAGTTTTCATGCGGGAACAGGCCCTCCTCCAGCCCGGTGATGAACACCGCATCGAACTCCAGCCCTTTGGCTGCGTGTACCGTCATCAGCTGCACGGCTTCCTGGCCAGCCTGGGCCTGGTTGTCGCCGGACTCCAGGGCGGCGTGGGTCAGGAAGGCCGCCAGGGGGCTGAGCGTCTCACCGGTCTGGCCATCGGGCGGCAAGGTGTCGTCCAGCACGGGCATTGAAGGGTCCAGTCCCTGGCTGACCGGGCTCTGGGTCAGCGCCTGGCCCGAGGCATCGGCTGGCATGGCCGGCGCATCGCGGCCAAAACCTTCCAGCGTCACAAAACTCTCGGCGGCGTTGACCAGCTCCTCCAGGTTCTCCACCCGCTCCTGCCCCTCGCGCTCGGAACGGTAGTGCTCGACCAGGCCGCTACGGTCGATGACCATCTCGATGATCTCGCGCAGACTCATGCCCTGCGTGCGCTCGCGCATCACATCCAGCAGGGCCACGAAGGCGCCGATCGCCACACCGGCACGCCCGGTGACCGCACTGACCGCGTCATGCAGCGAACAGCCGCTGACCCGCGCCACATCCTGCAGCTGCTCCAGGCTGCGCGCGCCAATGCCGCGTGCCGGGAAGTTCACCACCCGCAAGAAGCTGGTGTCGTCGTGCGGGTTCTCCAGCAGCCGCAGGTAGGCCAGGGCGTGCTTGATTTCGGCGCGCTCGAAGAAGCGCAAGCCGCCGTAGACGCGGTAGGGAACCCCGGCGTTGAACAGCGCCGTTTCCACCACCCGGCTCTGGGCGTTGCTGCGGTAGAGCACGGCCATTTCGCTGCGACCCGTGCCGTCACGCTCCAGCTGTTTCATCTCGTCGACGATCCACTGCGCTTCGGCCAGGTCACTGGTGGCTTCGTACACCCGCACCAGCTCCCCCGCGCCGGCATCGGTGCGCAGGTTCTTGCCCAGGCGCCGGCTGTTGTGGCTGATCAGGGCATTGGCGGCGTTCAGGATGTTGCTGCAGCTGCGGTAGTTCTGCTCCAGCTTGATCTGGTGCGCGACCCTGAATTCACGCACGAAATCGGCCATGTTCCCCACGCGGGCACCACGAAAGGCATAGATGCTCTGGTCATCGTCCCCCACCGCAAACACGGCGTTGCCAGGGGATGGCAGGCCTTCCACAGCGGGCGGTGAAAACAGCTTGATCCAGGCATACTGCAGCCGGTTCGTGTCCTGGAACTCGTCGATCAGGATGTGCCTGAAGCGCCGCTGGTAATGCACGCGGATCGGGTCGTTGTCGCGCAGCAGTTCGTAGGAGCGCAGCATCAGCTCGCCGAAGTCGACGACGCCTTCGCGCTGGCACTGCTCCTCGTAGAGCTGGTAGATCTCGACCTTGCGTCGCGTCTCGTCGTCCCGTACCACCACATCACGCGGACGCTGTCCGTCTTCCTTGCAGCCACTGATGAACCACTGCAATTGGCGGGGCGGAAAGCGTTCGTCGTCGACATTGTGCTGTTTGCACAGGCGCTTGATGGCCGCGAGCTGGTCCTGCGTGTCCAGGATCTGGAAGGTCGGTGGCAGGTCCGCCAGCTTGTGGTGGGCCCGCAGCAGCCGGTTGCACAGGCCATGAAAGGTGCCGATCCACATGCCCCTCACGTTCACCGGCAGCATGCTGGTCAGGCGCGTCATCATCTCGCGCGCCGCCTTGTTGGTGAAGGTCACCGCCAACACGCCGCCAGGGGAGACCTGACCGGTCTGCAGCAGCCAGGCAATGCGCGTGGTCAACACCCGTGTCTTGCCCGAACCGGCGCCAGCCAGGATCAGGGCATGCTCGTGCGGCAGGGTGACGGCCGCGGCCTGTTCGGGGTTCAGATCAGCGACCAGCGGGGAGGAATCTACGGACAGCATCCAGGCATTGTAGGAAGCGCGCGCGCCGTCCGGTTCACCACCCCGGCCATACCGCATCCCGTATACCGCCAATAACGCAACAGCCGGCTTGGCAACCACGACCCGTCCCGCCTAGAATCAATCACCGGGCCCAAGCAATTGCGCCCGGTTTCTTTTTTCCGGCTGCGGAAACCAGAACCGGCCAGTTCCAAGCGCCTTTTCACCAACCCATCCCGCCAAGGGGTGACTGAAAGGCCCACATGGAAATCTTCGACTACGACAACATCCTGCTGCTGCCGCGCAAGTGCCGCGTGGAAAGCCGCAGCGAATGCGATGCCTCGGTGCAGTTCGGTGGCCGGCGCTTCAAGCTGCCGGTGGTGCCGGCCAACATGAAGACGGTGCTGGACGAGCCGATCAGCGAGTACCTCGCCGCCAACGGCTACTTCTATGTCATGCACCGCTTCGACCTGGACAACGTGGCCTATGCCCGGCGCATG
The DNA here is from genome assembly GCA_006227785.1 of Burkholderiales bacterium. Lineage (GTDB taxonomy): Bacteria > Pseudomonadota > Gammaproteobacteria > Burkholderiales > Burkholderiaceae_C > Hydrogenophaga. Next base: position 114 of record SBFU01000155.1, on the reverse strand, counting down.
CGCGAGAAGGGCCTGTTCGTCTCCATCAGCTCCGGCGTCAAGGAGGCCGACTACGCGGTCATCGACCGCCTGGCCGCCGATGGCGTGGGCGCCGACTACATCACCATCGACATC
>SBFU01000357.1 GCA_006227785.1 Burkholderiales bacterium | reverse complement strand
CCTGGGTCTGGTTGAAGGCCGGCTCGATCATCTCGATCGGGTCCTCGACTGTGCTGACGTTGACCTCTTCGGTGGCCAGCCGCTTGAGCGTGGCATACAGGGTGGTGGTCTTGCCCGAGCCGGTCGGCCCGGTCACCAATACGATGCCATGCGGGCGCCGCATCAGGGACTCCCAGCGCTGGGCATCGTGCGCGGAAAAACCCAGCGCGGTCAGGTCCTTGGCGGTGGAATCGGGGTCGAAAATGCGCATCACCAGCTTCTCGCCAAAGGCGGTCGGCAGGGTTGACAGGCGCATCTCGACTTCGTCACCCTTGAGGTCGCCTGTGCCGGGTCGAAGCGTCTTGATGCGACCGTCCTGGGGTCGGCGGCGCTCGACCACGTCCATGCGGCCCAGCAGCTTGACGCGCGCAATCATGGCGTTGAGCACGCCCATGGGCATCTGGTAGACCGGATGGAGCACACCATCGATACGAAAGCGGATCACGCCCTGTTCGCGCCTGGGCTCCAGGTGGATGTCGCTGGCGCGCTGGTCGAAGGCGTACTGCCACAGCCAGTCGACCACCTGGACCACGCCCTGGTCGTTGGCGTCCAGCTGCTTGTTGCTCTTGCCCAGCTCGACCAGCTGTTCGAAGCTGCCGAAGCCGGCAGCCCCGCCGGCCTTGCTGGCGGCACGGACCGACTTGGCCAGGGCAAAGAATTCGGCCGTGTAGCGGCTGATGTCGGCCGGACTGGCCAGCACCAGCCTCACGTTGCGCCGCGTCTGCCGCTCGACCTCGGGCACCCAGTCGCGCACAAACGGCTCGGCGGTGGCCACCACCACCTCGGTGGGCCCCACCTGCAGTGGCAGCACCTTGTGCCGCTCGGCGTAGGCCGCACTCATGACGTCGGCCACCTTGCCCACATCCACCTTCAGCGGGTCGATGCGCTGGTAGGTCAGGCCGGCTCGCGTGGCCAGCCACTCGGTCAGCATCTCGGCGTCGAGCACATGACCGTCGGCCGCCCGCGCCATGGCCACCACCGCCAGGCGCTGCAGCGGGTGCTGGGCACTGTGGGCAGACGAACAGCGGGCCACCGTGCGGGCGGCCTCCTCGGCCGAGATCACGCCATCGGACTGCAGCCAATCGACCAGCCGGCGCCAGTCCAGCGGGCCGATCTCCTCGGTGCCATCAGCGGGAGAAGGTGGAGTCTTGGACTTCATGATGCGCAGGATACCGGCTTGAACAGGCGCAGCCATTTGGTGGCAGGCAACCCCCAGCGGGCCTGCACCACCTCGGCCCGGGACAGCAGGTCCATGCGGCCCGGATGCTGCGGGGTGCGCAAGGCCAGCACGATGGTGTTGCCTTCACGTGTGGGCCGGAATGCCCACACGGCTTCCTGGCCGAAGGCATCGACGATGGCCTGCAGGGACTGATCGAAACTGGCGTCGCGCCCGAACAGGTTGACCGTCATGGCGCCCTCATCGGTGAGCAGGGCGCGCACATCGGCATAGAAGCCGGCATGGTCCAGGACAGGCGCCGCCGCCTCGTGGTCGTACAGGTCAACCTGCACGGTGTCGTAACGGCCCAGGTGGTCGGCTCGCCGGATCTCTTCACCGGCGTCGGCCAGCAGCACGCGCAGACGGGGTCCGTCGGGCGGCAGCTTGAACCACTGGCGGCAGACCGCCAGCACCTGCGGATTGAGCTCGATGGCCGTGGCATCCATGCGCAGCTTCTTGAAACAGAACTTGGTCAGCGCCGCCGATCCCAGGCCCAGTTGCAAAGCCCGCCGCGCAGCCACGCTCTCGGGGTCCACAAAGAGCAGCCAGGCCATCATGCGCTGGACATACTCCAGCTCGATGTCGAAGGGGGCGTCGATCAGCATCGAACCCTGGATCCACTCGGTGCCCAGGTGCAGGAAACGCACGTCGGCGTCTTCCGAGATGGTGACATCAGGCAGGGGCTGGACGGCCGGACGTGAGGCACGTCTCATATGGGCTCCATGGTGCGGACACCAGGCCACACGCCGTGCAAATACCGCACACCGCGCCCTCCCGGGCGACCAGGCGGTCGACCTGCGGTCCAGGCAGTGAAAAACAATGGCATGGCAATCCCGTCATGAACCAAAGGACAGATTATGAACACGGAAGTCGTCTGGAATTTCCTGAGCACCCAAGGCGCTGACTTCGGGCTGAAGATCCTGGGCGCCATTGCGGCCTGGATCGTCGGTCGCTGGCTGATCGGTATCGCTGTGCGCCTGATCGGTGCTGCACTGGAGCGCGGCAGAAAGGTCGACGCCACCCTGACGCAGTACCTCAAATCCATCGTTTCGGTGCTGCTGACACTGGTGCTGGTGCTGGCCATCCTGGACATCTTCGGTGTCAAGACCACGTCCTTCGCCGCCCTGCTGGCGGGCGCGGGCCTGGCCATCGGCGCGGCGTGGAGCGGCATGCTGGGCAATTTTGCGGCAGGCCTTTTCCTGCAGGTTCTGCGCCCGTACAAGGTGGGAGACTTCATCAGCGCCGGCGGCACGCAGGGCACGGTCAAGGAACTGGGCCTGTTCGCGACCACGGTGCTTACACCGGACAACGTTCTGACGGTGGTGGGCAATGGCAAGGTGTTCGGTGACAACATCCAGAACTTCAGCGCGGAGCCCTTCCGCCGCGTCGACTGCGTGGCCAAGGTGGCCAACAGCGTGGACGTGCAGGACGCCATGGCCAGGCTGCGTCCGGTCATCGCCGCCATCCCCAACGTCAAGACCGAGCCGGCACCTGACATCGAAATCCTGGAGTTCACGGCAGAAGGGCCGAAGCTGTGCGTGCGCCCCTACACCCACACCGACCATTACTGGCAGGTGTACTTTGACACCCACAAGGCCATTGCGGGAACGTTTGGCGCTGCGGGCTATCCGGTGCCCGAGACCCCGGTCGCGCACCGGAGCGTATGAGGCGACTCAGTTGAGCAGGCCCACGGCCTGCAATACCTCTGCCCAGGCGTCGCGCTTGCGATCGAAGGACCAGCTGGCATTGGCCGGGCTGGTGGACGGCAGGCGGTAGACCGGCAGGCCGAGGGCGCGGGTGTGCCTGGCATGCCGGTAACTCTCGCCGCCGTTGTGGGCAATCGCCTGCAGTTGGGGGCAGCGGCGCCGCACGCGCTCGAAGTCGTTGAGCTCGGCGGCGCGGATGTCGACGTCCAGGCTGCCCTCGCGCTCGCAGGCGGCATACACGTCCCAGATGCCCAGGCCGCGGCGGCGCACCGCGTCCAGGCGCAGGGGATAGTCCATGACCGCCAGAGGCATGTCCCACAGCGTGCCCAGGATCTTCCAGAACTGGTTCTGCGGATGGCCGTAGTACTGCTGCGACCGCAGCGAAGCCACCCCCGGAAAACTGCCCAGCACCAGCAGCCGGGTGTGGCCGTCGATCACCGGCTCCAGGCCCCTCAGGCGGGTCATGCCGCAGCCCCTGGGGGAAGCAGGGCGGACAGCCGGGGCAACGCCGCCAGCGCGTTGGCGGTCGACTGGCGGGCCACCTCTTGCACCGGCAGGCCGCGCAGCCCGGCCAGCACCTCGCCGATCCGGGGCAGTTCGGCCGGCGAGTTGATGCCCTGGGCGCGTCCCGCCTGGCGTTCGGCGGCCGTGACGTACAGCCACTGCGGCGGGATGTCGGGTGCGTCGGTCTCCAGCACCAGATGCTGCAAGGGCAGTTCGCTGGCCAGCGCTCTCAGGCGGCGTGCGGCTTCAAAGCTCATGGCACCACCGAAACCGAGCCGAAAGCCCAGCGCCGTGAAGGCACCGGCCTGCTGTGCACTGCCGTTGAAGGCGTGGGCGATACCGCCGGCCACTGGCAGCTCGCGCAAGCCCCTGAGCAGCGCATCGGCGCTCTTGCGCACGTGCAGGATCACCGGCAGGCCGTGCCGACGCGCCAGGCGCAGCTGGGCACGGTAGAAATGCAATTGCCGCTCGCGCATGGCCGGTTCGCACAGGGACGGGACAAAGAAATCCAGCCCGATCTCGCCCACCGCCACCAGCCGTGGATCGCCACGGTGGCGCTCCAGTGCCTGGTCCAGCCGTTCGAGGTCGCCCTGGTCGGCCTGTGGCACATACAGGGGATGGATGCCCAGCGCATAGGCATCGCCATGGCGATGGGCCAACAGGCGGACCGCCTCAAAGTTGGCATGCTCCACAGCTGGCAGGACACACAGCGCCACCCCTCGCTCCCTGGCCAGGGCCCGGATGGCGTCGGCCGCGTTCAGGCCGGCACCGAACTCGGTCGCGTCAAGATGGCAATGGGTGTCGATCCACATGGGGGTATAAAGCGGTTGATGGTGATTGTGCCGCCCCACGGTCACACCCTGCATTCAGCTGGAGCCCCACATGTCAGATACCCATATGCCCCCAGCCCCGCGCCCTTGGCGTGCCCTCGCCTGGGCCCTGCCTGCCCTGGTGCTGTCACTGGCCGCCTGCGCCGGCGGCGCCCAGCCGGGCGGCCTGACGGGCACCGAATGGCGCCTGGTGGAGATGGACGGCCAGGCCCTGCCCGAGCGGCCTGCCGCCACGCTCGCCTTCAACGAACCCGGCAAGGTGACGGGCAGCGGGTCGTGCAACCGCTTCTTCGGCAGCGTGACCGTCTCGGGCAGCCAAATCGGTTTCAGCGCGATCGGGGCCACCAAGATGGCCTGCATGGGTCCGGCCGGCCAGCTGGAGCCTCGCTACCTGGCCGCGCTTCAGCAGGCGCAACGCCATGAGATCAAGGATGGCCAGCTGCTGATCCATGTGCGGGGGCAGGCAACGCCTCTGCGCTTCGTGCGCACCCGTCCCTGATCTGATCCGGGATTCAGGTCAGTACGCCGCTGCGCAGGTGCAGCACGCGGCTGCAGCGGGCCGCCAGACTCTCGTCGTGGGTCACCACCACAAAGGCGGTGCCCTGGTCGCGTGCCAGCTGCACCATCAGCTCGAACACCCCGTCTGCGGTACCACGGTCCAGGTTGCCCGTGGGTTCGTCGGCCAGCACGCAGGCCGGACGCGTGACCAGCGCTCGCGCAATCGCCACACGCTGGCGTTCGCCCCCGGACAGCTCGGCCGGCCGGTGCCGCAGCCGCTCGGCCAACCCCACGCGAGACAGGGTGTCGGCCGCCTGTGCACGCGCCCGGTCGCGGTCCATGCGACGTATCCACAAGGGCATGGCCACGTTGTCCACCGCGCTGAACTCGGGCAACAGGTGGTGGAACTGGTAGACAAAGCCCAGGTGCTGGTTTCGCAGCCCGCCCTGGCGTGAGGCGCTGAGATCGCTGATGGCCTCGCCCATCAGTCGGACCTGTCCCTGGGACGGAGCGTCCAGGCCGCCCAGCAGGTGGAGCAAGGTGCTTTTTCCCGAGCCTGAGGCGCCCACGATGGCCACGGTCTCACCCCGGCGCACCGCCAGGTCCACGCCGCGAAGAACCGTGACGTCCAGCCGTCCTTCGGTGAAACGCTTGGTCAGGCCTGTGGCCTGAAGTACGAGGTCGTTCATGGGGCTGAATGCAGGCCGCCGGCCAACACCGTCGCACCAGGCAGACCGGCATGAGGCAGGGGTTGGCTGGCGTGGACACCCGCGTTCGCGGGTGTGACGAAGTGACGTTGGGGGCAGCGACCCGCGCAGCGGCGGAGCGTGGGGGCATTACTCATACCTGAGTGCCTCCGCAGGGTTGACCCGGCTGGCGCGCCAGCTCGGGTAGATGGTGGCCACAAACGACAAGGCCAGCGAAATGAGTGCGATAGGCAGGATGTCGCTGCGCTGCGGGTCGCTGGGCATGCGGTTGATCAGGTAGATGTCCTGCGGCAGGAAGCTGGCACCCAGAGCCTGCTCCAGCGCCGGAACGATGCTGTCGATGTTGAAGGCCACACCCAGGCCCAGCAGCAAACCCGCGCCGGTGCCGATGATGCCCACCATCGCACCCTGCACCATGAACACGCCCATGATGCTGCCCGGGCTGGCGCCCAGGGTACGCAGGATGGCGATGTCGGCGCGCTTGTCGGTCACGGTCATGACCAGGGTCGAGACCAGGTTGAAGGCCGCGACCGCCACGATGAGGGTGAGGATGATGAACATCATGCGCTTTTCCAGCTGGACGGCGGCGAACCAGGAACGGTTCTGGCGCGTCCAGTCGCGCACCAGCAGACCCGGGTCCAGCCGGCTGGCAATGTCGATCGCCACCTCGCGCGCGGCGTGCAGGTCGCGGATCTTCAGCCGCACTCCCGTCGGCCCTTCGACCCGGAAAATCCGCGCCGCGTCGTCCACATGCATCAGCGCCAATGCCGAGTCGTACTCGTAGTGGCCGGAATCGAACGTGCCCACCACCGACAGCTGACGGATGCGGGGGACCACGCCGGCGGGGGTGACCTGGCCGCTGGGCGCGATCAGGGTCACGGTGTCGCCAGCAATGACGCCCAGATTGCGCGCCAGCTCGCCGCCCAGCACCACGCCAAAGGCCCCTGGCTGCAGACGTGGCAGCACGGTGTCGGCCATGTCGGCCGCCAGATCGGTCACGCTGGGCTCCAGCGCGGGGTCGATGCCCCGCACCAGCGTGCCCTTCATGTCTTCGCCACGGGCGATCAGCGCCTGCGCGCCGACAAAGGGTGCCGCACCCAGCACCTCGGGATGGGTCTGGACGGTGGACAGCACGCGCGGAAGGTCGGGGATGGCCTCACCTGCCGGTTCGTAAATCTCGATATGGGACAGAACGCCCAGCATGCGATCGCGGACTTCCTTCTGGAAGCCGTTCATCACCGACAGCACGATGATGAGCGCCGCCACACCCAGGGCAATGCCCAGCATGGACACCCCCGAGATGAAGGAGATGAAGCCGTTGCGCCGGGTGGCACGGCCGGCGCGGGTGTAGCGCCAGCCCAGGATGAGTTCGTAGGGGGTTTGCATCAGACAGTCAGGTCGTGGCACCTGCACCAGGTTCCCGGGTCAGAGGCACGGGAACGGCGTCGGGTTCCAACCGCCATTGTGGCATCCCCGACAATCGCGCCATGCCCGCTGCCGAGATGCCCCCCGGGGGCCGCCACGACTTGCTCATTCCCTGTGCCGCCGCTTCGGCGCCGGCCTGCCAGGCCCTGCTGCCCGAGATGCAACTGCCGAACCTGCAGATCCTGCTGTCCCGGCTGTCGCTGCAGGCGGTGGAAGAAGGCAACGAGCACAGCCTGAGTCCGCCACACGAGCGTGCGATGGCGAAAGCCCGTGGCC
>SBFU01000494.1 GCA_006227785.1 Burkholderiales bacterium | reverse complement strand
AGCATCTGGCCGGTCTGGTTGGCGTCGTCGTCGATCGCCTGCTTGCCCAGAATCACCAGGCCCGGCTGCTCCTTGTCCACCAGGGCCTTGAGCAGCTTGGCCACGGCCAGCGGCTGCAGCTCGACATCGGTCTCGACCAGGATGGCGCGGTCGGCGCCGATGGCCATGGCCGTGCGCAGGGTTTCCTGGCACTGGGCCACGCCGCAGGAGACCGCGATGACCTCGGTGGCCACACCTTTCTCCTTCAGGCGCACGGCCTCTTCGACAGCGATCTCGTCGAACGGGTTCATGCTCATCTTGACGTTGGCGATGTCCACGCCCGTGCCGTCGCTCTTGACGCGCACCTTGACGTTGTAGTCCACCACACGTTTGACGGGGACGATGACCTTCATGCTGACTGGCTCCTGATGGTTGTGAAACGGTGTGCAATTGACGTATACGTCAATTCGCCCATTGTATGTCCGGGTCTGGCCCGGACCGGGATTTCCGATGTTCAAGGTGGCCGAATCGCCTCGACCAAAAAACGAACGATCGTGCTTTTTTTGAAATTATAGAGGCAGAAGGTCGAGCGCGCCAAGCCGATGGCCTTCAATGTCTCTGCGACGACAATTAACCAACCGATCGGTCGGCGAATTCGGGTAAGTCAGGAGACCGCCGGCCCGGGGGATCACCTATAGTGAGAAAGGGATCTTTGATTATGACTAGTAACCAGATTGCCACCCCTTCCACCACGGAGACACAGACATGAAATTCCGCCTTGCCGTTGCAGCCGCCCTGTCCACCACCGCCCTGGCCGCCGGGGTCGCCTCGGCCCAGACGGTGTTCAACACGTCCACCTGGGTGCCACCGACGCACACCCTGTCCACCGCCCAGGCTGCCTGGTGCGACCTGCTGGCCAAGGAGAGCAACGGCCGCATGAAATGCAACGCCCTGCCCAAGGCCGTGGTGGCGGCGCCCGGCACCTTCGACGCGGTGCGCGACGGCCTGGCCGACATCTCCTTCACCGTCGACGGCTACACACCCGGTCGCTTCATCAACACCCAGGTCGCCGAATTTCCCTTCCTGGGTGACAGTGCCCTGGCCACCTCGCTGGCCTACCAGCGCGTCTACAGCAAACACTTCGCACCGCTGGGTGAGCACCGGGGTGTGAAAGTGCTGGGTGTCTTCACGCACGGCCCCGGCATCATCTTCAACAGCAAGAAGCCGGTGACCTCGGCCGCCGATGCGGCGTCGCTGAAGTTCCGGATCGGCGGTGGCAACATCAACGAGCTGTCCAAGGCCATGGGCTGGAACACGACCCTGAAGCCGGCTCCCGAGTCCTTCGAGCTGTTGTCCACCGGTGTCATGGACGGAACCTTCTTCCCGGATGAATCGATCGCGTCCTTCAAGCTGTCGATGGTCAAGCACGCCACCACCTTCCCCGGCGGCCTCTACAACACCAGCTTCGTGTTCATGATGAACCCGGCCAAGTACAACGCGCTGTCGGCCGAAGACAAGGCGGTGGTGGACAAGATCTCGGGCGAGACCGTGGCCCGCATCTTCGGTGAAGGCTGGGACCGGGTGGATGCCGCGTCCCGCGATGGGGCGCAAAAGGCGCAAGGCGTGCAACGCATCCAGGCCAGCGAAGCCTTCATCAACGAGGTGAAGGCCAAGCAGGCGGCGCTGGAAGACCGCTGGGCCGCTGCCGCCGAAGCCAAAGGCCTGAAGAACGCGAAGGCGGTGCTGGCCGAGTTCCGCGCCGAGATCGCCAAGGTGAAGTGATCGCCCACAACGTGAGGTCCGCCTGACCGACGCCGGCCGGCGGGACAGCCCGGATTCCCGGCAAGAGCTGCGCTGGCGCGCCTCTTGCTGGGCTTTCTTGCAGGGCTGGCCCGACCGGCCTTCTTTTTTGCTGCCGCAGCTCCATTCATGCACAAAACCCTGGAACGCCTGATCAACTGGTCCACCGGCCTCATGGCCGCCATGGCCCTGTTCTCCATCATGTGGCTCACGCTGATCGACGTGAGCGGCCGCAAGTTCTTCAACAACTCGGTGCCGGGCGGCCTGGAAATGACCGAGATCCTGATGGTGATCGTGATCTTCGGCGCCCTGCCCATGGTGTCCTGGCGTGGGGAGCACGTGGTGTTCGACACGATGGACGGCTTCATCCCCGACTGGCTCAAGGGCATCCAGGCCCGGATCGTGCACCTGATCTGTGCCGGCGCCTTCGGCATGATGGCCTGGCTCATGACCCGGCGTGCCGAACGGTTTGCCGAGTACGGCGACATCACGGTCCACCTGCAGCTGCCGCTGTCGCCGGTGGCGTGGCTGATGGCCGGGCTGCTGCTGCTGACGGCATTGGTGCACCTGGTCTTTGTCGTCTCACCCCCGCCGCCCCGTGTTCACCAGGCGCCCAGTACCCAAGGAGTGGCGCCATGACCGAGGCCGCACTGGGATTTCTGGGGGTCTTTCTGCTGGCCTTCCTGCGTGTGCCCCTGGCGGTGGCGATGTCGATTGCCGGCATCGTCGGCCTGGGCCTGATGCGCGGCTGGCCGGCTGCCTATGCCAGCACCAGCCAGGTCATCTTCGAGACCGGCTTCCACTACGTGCTGTCGGTCATTCCGCTGTTCGTGCTGATGGGCAACTTCGTGGCCCGCGCCGGCATGGCGCGGGAGCTGTTCACGGCGGCCAACGCCTTTGTCGGGCATCGGCGTGGTGGCCTGGCCATGGCCAGCATCATTGCCTCCGGCGGTTTCGGCTCCATCTGTGGTTCATCCATCGCCACGGCGGCCACCATGTCGCGTGTGGCTTACCCACAGATGATGGCCCACGGCTACAAGTCCACGCTGGCCACCGGTGCCATCGCCTCGGGTGGCACGCTGGGCATCCTGATTCCGCCGTCGACCATCCTGGTGATCTACGGAATCATCACCGAGACCGACATTGGCAAGCTGTTCGTGGCCGGCATTCTGCCGGGCATTGTGGCGATCACCTGCCTGTGCCTGGCGGTGGTGTTCGTGACCTGGCGGGACCCGGAGGCGGGTCCGCCCGCCGAGCGGTTCACCTGGCCGCAGCGGCTGAGGGCCATCCGTGGCATCTGGGGCGTGGCGCTGCTGTTTGCCCTGGTCATCGGTGGCATCTATGGTGGCGTCTTCACCGCCACCGAAGGCGCTGGTGTGGGGGCAGCCGGGGCCTTCATGTTCGCCCTGCTGCGCGGCAGCCTGACGCCGCGCGTGCTGCTGGACATCCTGCTGGAGAGCACACGCACGACCGCGATGCTGTTCACCATCCTGATCGGGGCGATGATCTTCACCAGCTTCATGAACTTCACCACCATGCCGGCGGACCTGAAGGCCTTCGTGCTGGACTTCAGCCCGAATCCGATCATGGTGGTGGTCATGATGATGGGCATCTACCTGCTGCTGGGCATGGTGATGGAGGAACTGGCCATCGTGCTGCTGACCATCCCGGTGTTCTTCCCGGTCATCGTGGGCCTGGGTTACGACCCCATCTGGTTCGGCATCCTGATTGTCACGGTGGTGGAGATCGGCATGATCTCGCCCCCGGTGGGCCTGAACCTGTTTGTGCTCAACTCCCTGCTGCCCGACGTCAAGCTGTCGACCCTGTACCGCGGCGTCTGGCCCTTCGTGATGGCCGATGTGGTGCGCCTGGGCATCCTGATCGCGATTCCCGGCATCGCCTTGTGGCTGCCGGGCATGATGGCGCGCTGAAGCGGCTGCCCGCCGCCCCCTTCAGGCGGGCGGTGCTTTCATGTGCACGACGCGCTGGGGGTACGGGATCTCGATGTCGTGCTCGCGCAGGGACCTCAGAATGGCCATGTTGATGGCCGAGCGGACATTCAGCTGGCCGTTTTCCGGGTCTGCAATCCAGAACCCCACGGTGAACTCCAGCCCGTCGGCGCCGAACGCCGACAGGGCCGCCGTGGGCGGTGGATCCTTGAGCACCCGATCCTGGGCGGTCGCCGCGTCAACCAGCAGCCGGGTCACCAGGTCCACATCGCTGTCGTAGGCCACCGACACCACCGTGGACAGCCAGACACGCGGATCGGCCAGCGAGAGGTTCTCGACGCGGCTGGTGATCATGATCTCGTTGGGGACAATGGACTCCCGTCCGGTCGGCGAACGGATCACGGTGTAACGCGCGGTGATGTCGGTGATGCGGCCATCGAAGTTGTCGACCCGCACGTTGTCACCGATGCGCATGCTGCGCTCGGCCAGGATCACGAATCCGCTGACGTAGTTGGCCGCCAGTTTCTGCAGGCCGAAGCCGATACCGACACCGATGGCACCGCCCAGCACCGACAGGGCGGTCAGGTCGATGCCGACCGCCGTCATGGCCATCATCAGACCGACAAACATCAGCAAAGCGCGGGTGGCGTTGCTGATCGCCTTGCGCAGCGAGAGCTGACCACCGGTGGCCGAGCGAAGCAGGCGGGCCTCGATGGCCGATGACACCCACAAGGCCAGAATCAGCACCGCCCCGGCCGTGACCAGTCCCTCAAGGAGGGTGCGCAGCGACAGCTGGGCGTTGCCCACCTTCCAGCTGATCTGGTCCATTTCGTGCAGCACCACGGGCAGCAAGCCGCTGACCCACAGCACCATGCCCCCCCAGGCGACCCAGGAGATGCTGCGCTCCAGCGGCCTGACCCACGGTGCGCCAGGGAAGGCCACTTGCAGTACCTTGACTCCGATGCGAATGACCACCAGCGACACCAGCACCGGAATCGCCACCCGGAAGACGGCCAGTGGCACCAGCGGCAGCAACAGGGCACGGGCCACATAGGCCAGCACCAGCAAGACAATCGGAAACAGGGCGCCGTCGACCAGGCGCTTGCCGAACAGAACCGACGATCCGCTCTGCGGCCCTTCCAACGCCCGCCGCAGCAGCGCCGAGATACCCCAGGCCAGCGCCACGCACAGCAGCAGCGAGCCCAGTTCAAGCAGCACACTGGGGCGCTGGAAGCCGCTCAGCCAGAGGCCAAAATCGTCGATGGGTATGGGTTGGCTCATGAGAAACAGTGGGTGGATCGGTCAAGGCCGGGGGTCGCAACACGACCCGCCCGGCACACAGTCGACATTCATTCGCGCCAGGCGGGCGGACGCTTGTCGATGAAGGCCTGCACGCCTTCCTGCGCCACCTCGTGCACCATATTGCAGGCCATGGTGTGGCCGGCCAGCTGGTAGGCCGCCTCCATCCCGGTCTCCAGCTGACGGTAGAACAGCTGCTTGCCCATGGCCAGCGCCTCGCGGGGTTTGCCCAGCAGCCGCTGCACCAGTTGCTCGATCTCCGCGTCGAGGGCATCGGCGGCCACCACACGGTTCACGAGTCCGCGCTGGCGCGCCTCCTGCGCCGATATGAAGTCGCCGGTCAGCAGCATCTCCATGGCCTGCTTGGGCAGGATGTTGCGCGAGAGGGCCACACCGGGCGTGGCACAGAAAAGTCCGACGTCGATGCCGTTGACGCCAAAGCTGGCCTCCTCGGCGGCAACCGCCAGATCGCACTGGGCGACCAACTGGCAACCGGCCGCCGTGGCCAGCCCCTGCACACGCGCCAGCACCGGAACGTCCAGCCGTCGGATCGCCATCATGACCCGCGTGCATTGGGCGAACAGGCGGCGGTAGTAGTCGATGTCGGGGTGCGCGCGCATCTGCTTGAGGTCGTGGCCGGCGCAGAAAGCCCGACCTTCGGCGGCGATGACCACGGCCCGGGACTGTGCATCGGCTGCCACCGCATCCAGCGCGCGCTGCAGGGCGACCAGCATTTCTTCGCTGAGCACGTTGAAGCTGCGCGGCGCGTTCAGGGTGAGGCGGTGCACGCCACGCGTGTCCCGGGTGTGCAGCAGAAGGTCGGAGGGCGCAGATGGGTTCATGGCAAAGGCCTGTGCGGGGGCGGGAGTGCCGATTGTCCGACATTCCCCCCGGGCGCGCGGCCGCCCCGCTGGGTTCACCGAACTCGCGGCGGGCGACTCAGACGCCGGCCAGCACCCGCAGATGCGCCTCGACGCTGCGGGCCAGTGCACCCAGGTGGTAGCCGCCCTCCAGGCAGCTGACAATGCGCCCCTTGGCGTGGCGGCGCGCCACCTCGACCAGGCGCTCGGTGATCCAGGCGTAGTCGTTCTCGACCAGACCCAGCTGGCCCATCTCGTCCTCCCGGTGCGCATCGAAGCCGGCACTGATGAAAATCATCTCCGGCCTGTGGGCATCGAGCCGGGGCAGCCACATCATGTCCACCAGCTCGCGGATGTCCATGCCACGGGTGTAGGCCGGCACGGGCAGGTTGACCAGGTTGGGCGCATCGGCGTGGTCCCAGGCCGGGTAGAAGGGGTGCTGGTAGAAGCTGCACATCAGGATGCGCTCGTCGCCGGCGACGATGTCCTCGGTGCCGTTGCCGTGGTGCACATCGAAGTCGACCACGGCCACGCGCCGGAGGCCATGTCGTTCCAGCGCGTACCGGGCAGCCACCGCCACGTTGTTGACAAAGCAGAAGCCCATGGCCTGGGTGCGGGTGGCATGGTGCCCTGGCGGCCGGACGGCGCAGAAGGCGTTCTCCAGTTCACCGGCCATGACGGCGTCGGTGGCGTCGATGGCCGCACCGGCGGCCACGAGAATGGCGTCCCACGAGTGCTCATTGATGGAGGTGTCGGGGTCGATCTGCGCATGGGTCGGCCCGCCAGCAGCGATCTCTTCACGCAACCCGTCGGCCAGCCCCCGCAGAGCCGCCAGGTGCATGCGGCCGTGCGCCAGTTCCAGGTCGGCCATGGAGGCCGGTGTCGCTTCGCGGCGCTGCAGGGCGACGTCCAGACCGGTGACCAGCAACCGGTCCTCGATGGCGTCCAGGCGCTGCGGGCATTCCGGGTGTCCCCTGCCCATTTCGTGCTTCCAGCAATCCCTGTGGGTGAAATATCCGGTGCCCAGGCTCATGGTGGTTTTACGGTATGGTCGCGGGATGATGCAAACAGACACCCAGCTTCAGCGCCTGCTGGACCAGCTTAACACGGTCATTGTGGGCAAGTCGTCCCAGGTGGCCGACTGCGTGGCCTGCCTGCTGGCCGGCGGCCACCTGCTGATCGAGGACGTGCCCGGGGTCGGAAAGACCACGCTGGCCCACGCCCTGGCGCGCAGCTTCGGTCTGCAGTTCTCGCGTGTCCAGTTCACCGCCGACCTCATGCCCAGCGACCTGATCGGGGTCTCGATCTACGAGCGCGGGCGAGAGGGTTTCGTGTTTCATCC